>JAZLIM010000057.1:0-2949 GCA_045617385.1 Treponema sp. | reverse complement strand
TACATAAGATTTTGAGGAGGAAAAGGTGAAACGTAACTTATGTTTGTTATGTGGAATTTCCGTTCTTGCTGCAGGGCTTGTTTCCTGTAACTGGCAGGTTCCACAGAAAATGTCTGTAAAGACAAATGCTGACTACAATTTTACTGTAGCCAAGGTAGACAAGGATATCAACGAGTATCTGGGAAAGGACAAGATAAAGGAACTTTCCACCGATCAGATGACCGTATACGATTACAATCCTGAAGAAAAAAGCGATGATCTCCAGCAGTATCTTGTAAAAGTTCCGGTTAAGGAAATCCCTCTGGATTTTTCACAGTATGTAGCTGACCTTACACAGAATGCCCAGGAATTCAGCCAGACAATCAAAGTGCCTGAAGTTCAGTTCTCAAAGGACATTGAAATCAGTGCAGAAAGCCTTAAGAAGCAGATCAACAAACTGGTAAAATTCGGTGGTATTACAGGCGGAGATATTAATGTTGTTGACGAAGGCGGTGCCTTCAGAGAACTCCGTTATGAATCAGGAACTCTGAAAATCTACGCAAGAGGTGACGTAACTTCAGTTGCTCTGCAGCATAACGGAATACCTTATGCAGAAGCAAATTTCAGGTCACTTGCTGATCCTGTAACCAAGACTGTAGCAGGCTATACATTCACTCTTGATAAGGTTGCAGAACTGAATCTGGCTTATGCTTCTGTTTATTTCAGCGGAATGAACATCAGCTTTACAGGAACTGTAGCAGGCTTCATTGGGGAAGTTCAGGAAGATGCAGTTCTTATGGGTGCTTACGGACTTACTCTTGATGAATATGCACTGGATCTTCCGGCACAGAATATTACAAATCCTTTCGGAACAGACTTCAAGAAATGTAAGATTGGTGAAGGAAGCCTTACAGGCGTAGTGAATACTCCGGCTGAATGGTCCAACGTATCTGTAAAGATGGATTTTGAAACAAGCGGAGCTGTGAATGTTTCTACTGTAAACGGTACAGCAGATCTTTCAGGACTTGAAATTGTTCCTGCAGATATCAGTGTTACACCAAAAATCAGAATCCTGGTTCGGAACGGTGACATTGATTTCAGAAAAACTGCCGCTTTGAAGGTATCTGCAGAAATCAAAAAGATTGAGGAAGCTTCAATCAATCTTGGTTCAACTTTTGAAAAGTCATACAGCTATTCAGCAGACATTCCGTCAGATGTTTCAGACTTCGTAAAGAAAATCTGGCTTGGTGAATCAGAACTGGCCGGAACTTACATTAACGGACTTCCAGCCGGAAACGATATTTCTTTCAAAGCTAATTCGGTTTTCCTGAATCTCACCGATAAGTCAGCAACAATCGAAAGCGGTTCTGAAACAGAAAAGCCTTTCTCAATCAAAACTGAAGCAGATGATATTGAAGGACCTGGAAAAGCAACTGCAGGAGCAAAGGTTGACTTCAGAGTTGATCTGGAACTTCCTGGAGCTACAGCTTCAGAACCAAACCTTGTTACTGTTAAGAATGTTGAAGCCGGAAAAGAATACAAGATTTCCGTAAAGGTAACTCCAAAACTTGAATGGCTTAAAATGAATCTTGATGCTTCTTCTGCATCCCAGAAGGGAACAATTTCTACAGGAATCAACCTGCAGGAAATGTTCGGAAGCATTACAAAAGAACTGGAAGACAAAACTCTTACAGAAAAAATCAAGTTCAAGGAATTCCCTCTGTACATTTACTGTACAAAGCCTGAACTGGATATTTTTGATGCTATCACAATTACAGGTTCAATCAAGGCCGGTACTTACAATGAAGCAACCCAGAAACTGGACGAGGCCGGAAAAACTGATCTGATTACTATGAATGGAACAGGCAGTCTGTTCGTAAATCCTCCGAAACTTGAGATGAAGGAAGGAACTGAAACTGTCATTACAGATTTCAAGAAGGCTCCGAATTCAGGAAAGAAAGACCTGGTAACACTTATGGATACAAAGGGAATTCTTGGCGTTGAATACGATGTTACCATTGGCGGAACAGGCGGACTTGAAGTTACAAAGGCCCAGTTTGATCAGCTTAAAGAAAAGGGAACTGTAAACATTGGTGTTGTTGCATATCTTTCTGTTCCTCTGGCTTTCAGAATTACAGAGGATATTTCTGTAGATATGATGGACTTTATGGACAAGCAGGGAGACCTGTTCAACAGAAGCGAACCTACAGATATTAAAGATCAGGAAAAATATCTGGATGTAATCGACAGCGTGAAAATCGGTTTCAGATCTTATAAGGTTCCGTTCAACTATAACAACGACCAGACAATTTCCATCAAGATCAATCTTGGTCTTGAAAACGTTGAAGAAAAAATTATTACTCTGCCAACAGGGGAAATCAGGGTTTCTTCGGACGAAGTAAAGAAGATGATGAAAACATATCCTTTGAAACCTGCATGTTCAGTAAATCTTCCTGCCGGAGAGATTTCAATTCCAAGAGATAAAGTATTCTCTATGGGACTTGATCTGAATCTTAAGACTGACGGAACAATCGTTCTGTTCGGGGAGGACTAACAGATGAAAAAGATACTTACAATTTTTGCAGCGCTGACAGTTTTCGCTTCGTCACTGTTTGGTTTTGAATTCCGCGACAGATATTTTGAACTTTACACACATGTTCCTGTAAATGTTTCAAACAGCGCATTCTTCCTTAATGACATCATGAAAAGGGAAGTGGTAATTGACCTTAAGGATTTTGCCGCTCAGCTTCCTCCAAAAGGAATTACATTCTCTACAGTGGTAGCTCCGGAAAATGGTTTCAACCTGAATCTGGATAAAGTAAGAGTAAACGGTGCCTACGGTGTTGATGTTCAGGGAAGTTTTAATCTTCCAAAAGAAGCTGTTGAATTCGTTGCCAACGGAAACAAGCTTAACGAAGATATTTCTGTAAACCTGGAAGCAACAACTGATGTGTTCTTCTACTTAAGTTG
>JAZLIM010000056.1:0-4275 GCA_045617385.1 Treponema sp. | reverse complement strand
AACCTGTTCGCCGGTTTCAGGCATGGAACGCATGTGCCATACATCGCAGAGCTTTGAATAAACGGCTTTCTGTATCATTCCCTGAATGGAATGTTCCGAGTTAAGTTTGCTTTTATAAATACGGACTTTATCAATTACAACGCGGGAATTCTTTTTAAGAAAATCCTGCCAGTTGATTTTGTAACAGCCGTCATAAAGATCATCGAAATTTGAAGCGTCATACTCTGCCATCTGAAGATAAACACGATCAGCAGTACGCAGACAAAGATTTGAACGGAAAAGAGCATCATCATCTCCGAAAAAGGTTACGCGGCCCGGACGGTTTCCGGAAAGTTTGTATCCCAGATGTTTGATTTCGTTTCCAAGGATTTTTTCAGCGCCAACTGCACATAGTGCTACTAGAGTATTCATATGTCAATTGTAACATTGTGACACAAAAAGTAAAAGTGTAAGCAGCACCTGCAGAAAAATTAGTAATGAGGCGGTTTTCTGTTAGGAATATCTCCTTCCATATTCTCGTACACGTCCTTCAGCTTGTCGGAAAGAATCTTGTTATCGTGTTTCAGTTTTTCAATTTCTTCAGCCTGTTTTACAGCAACTTCCTGAATCTGATTCATAAAGTCTTCCATGTAGGCAAGCTTGATTTCTATGTTTGTAATTCGTTCTTCCATTATTCAATTCTCCCGGGTTTTCCCGTAAGCAGTATTCTGGCATTGAGTTTTACGTGAGCACAGATTTCCCTTAAATATGACATAGGCAGATAGAAAACCGGAGTCCGGGCCCCAAGACCTGAAACGTTTTCAAAGCCCATTCTTTTTGCGAGTCTTTCAGCTCTTTTAAGGTGATAGCGGCTTGAAACCAGTACAACTGGTGCAGTCTGTATCTCCTCTGTGGAAATGTCGTATTCTTTTTTCAGAAGCTCAACAGAGAGCTGGAGATTCTGAATTGTATCCAGAGCCTGGTCTTCCACAAAAATACGTTCTCCACTGATTCCGGCCTTTACAAGCTGCCTTTTGATTTCCGGAGCTTCAGGATACGGGAGCCATTTAAGAGTTCCGCCTGTAACCACACACACAGCTTCCTGATTCAGATTCATATAATCTGCAGTTTTCTTTACACGCCACATAACCGGTTTAGGAAGCTTTCCGTTTTTATCTATTCCTCCGCCAAGAAGCAGAACGTATGTCTTTTCGGGCAGGACTTCGTCCATTTTAATTGTACGCGGAGTCAGAATAAGAATAAGATTGAAAAGAGCAACAGCACCGCAGAATCCCGCAGCAGAACAAATAACTATCTTAAGTTTTTTTCCGCGCCTGCTCCACCAGGAACAGCCGTTCTTCATTCTGAAAACAGAAAGCAGGATAAGCACAACACCTGCCCCTGCCCAGATATTACAGAAAGAAGTAAGTATATCAAGAAAAGTCCCGGGGCTAAGAATATGAAGGATAACCGTATAAATGATGAACAGGTTTCCCAGAATAAATTCCAGAGCAATCATTTTCAGTTTCCGTATTCCCCGTATTCGCAGCCAGCATTACGGACGTCGATATCATCAACCAGTTCGAGCCCGTTTTCTGCTTTTCGGTTCTTCTTATAAAGCTTTATGTTTCCCCAGCCGTTACCGCCGTTCCAGAGTCTGTTATGGCGTTTCTTTCCGTCAGGAGATTCATAGTTCACAAAGAGCATGTCTTTCTTAAGGCAGTGGATTTCGGTTTCCATGACTGAATCCCTGTTGGACTGAACCACCTTCCATATAACTTCCTGATATTCTTCGGCAAAACTGAAGGTTGTTTTTGTGTGAGTCCAGAATTTTGAAAAATTATATTCGTAAGGTTTTCCTTCATACCAGAAGGCACTGAGAAGTTTGCGCTTTAACGGAATGCCAAAAACCTTCGGGCACCCTCCTCCAATGTCGAAAACAGAATCTTCAAGTTTCTTTCCTGTAAGTCTGCTTGTAAGATTGTTTGAAGAAAGCCACACCCATGGACTTGTAAAGTTGCTTCCCCAGTTCTTGTCGGAATAGCCGTATGAAGTTTCGGGCTGAACCTTATAAGAGCGCCCCTGGAATTTTACTATTCCCGACACAAGGGTCTTCATTCCTTCTGCATGCCAGTACATTTCAAAAGCCTTTAATGAACGGAAAAGTGAACCGGCTCCGTAACCAACATTGAAGGCAACTTTCTTTTCAAGCTTCAGGTTCCATTCCATAGTTCCGTCGTCACTCATCCATTCAGGATGCTTCCGTGCATCCCCTTCTGAAATGTGAATTGAACCGCGGAGTTCAGTTTCACTGCAGAAGCAGTCAGCCGCTTCAATTGAATAAGGAACTTTTCTATGAAGTTTTACGTCTTTCCATGAAAAGAAACGGTGCAGCTGGCGTTTATCTTTTCCCCAGCTTCCGGCCTTAACCATAAGGTAAGACGGGCGTATATGATTTTTCTGATTCTGAGGCAGCTGGCCGAATGTAGGTTCCATTCTTGCAAGAAGCGGATTGCAGGTGAAAAATTCTACAAAGAAAGCTCTTTCTTCGCCTGTTTCTTCATCAATCCCTGTAAATGAATGCCACCACCAGTCATAGCCTTTTCTTGTGAATTTACCAGTCAGCATGAACTGATTTCTTTTTAAATCGGATTTATTGAACATACTTAAAGTATATCAAATTTTCAGAAGAGTTGGTTTAAAAAACTTTAAGCATTTCTCTTGTAAGAATACAATACTGCCCTTCCGGAAGATTTTCGGGAACTTTTAATTTTCCAATTGCTGTACGCTGAAGATCTGTAACGTTGTTTCCAAGATACGAAAACATTCTGCGGACCTGATGGAATTTTCCTTCTGAAACAACAACCTCACAACACGTGGGAGAAATAAATTTCAGCTTCGCAGGTTTTGAAGTGAAACCTTCCGCCTTTTTTTTTGGAGGAAGATTCATTCCGCATCTGAAGGCTTTGTCATATTCTTTCTGTTTTTCCGGATCTACAGAGTCCCGTAGCGAAACGCGGTAAGTTTTTTCTACATGAGTTTCCGGACTTGAAAGAAAATTCGAAAGGCTTCCGTTTGTGGTTAACAGCACTAGACCGCGGGAATCGGAATCAAGGCGGCCCGCCACATGAAGGTGTTTATACAGAGGGTGTGTTTTCAGTTCCTCTGGAATAAAATCGAAAACTGTCTGGTGGCTGTCGCTCACCCGGGAACTTACCACGCCGGAAGGTTTGTTCAAAGGAACGTAGAGATGTGGGGGAAGCTCCAGCCGGCAGCCGTCCACCATCAGAGTGTCGGAATCTGCGTCAATTCTTAAGTTGCGGCTTTCCGCTTTTTCAGGGGCACCGGAGCCGGCTTTGAGTATTTCTACTCTGTGAGTTTTTATAAAATTCTTGAAGCTTCTGTCAGAACACACGCCTGCTCTTGAAAGAACATGGTCCAGCGGCTCAGAAAAAACAAAATCGTTCAAAGCGGTTACCAGCCCTTTCCCTACTGACCGAAGTCAAAATCCTTTCCGTCAAGGACGGCACGCTTCAAAACGCCTTCGGTGTATTCAAGCTTCAAAGAAAAGAAGGGCTGAGCCGGATGTTTTTCCCGGTCCAGTAAATCAAGAAAAATTTCGTCTCCCTTCCAGTGAGGAAGATCGTTTATTTTTTCTTTAGGAACCCATTCAAGGTTTCCTTCATCGCACACTTTCAGATCGCCGGAAAAATCTCCGCACCAGAAAAGATGCATGAACTCTGTTATGCGCCCGTGTTCAGAATCATCACTTACAAAAGTCACAATGCCGCGATATTCAGCCCTGTTCAAAGTGAGCCCGGTTTCTTCCAGTGCCTCGCGCAAAATACATTCTTCAGGACTTTCGCCTTCTTCAAACTTTCCGCCAATTCCGATCCATTTATCCTTATTCAAATCATTCTGCTTTTTCACGCGATGAAGCATAAGACAGGAGGCGCCTTTTTCTATATAACAGAGAGTTGTATTAATCATTACCAGAAATTATAGCAAAAAAAAACGGTTTCCACAGCGTCTCACATCACTGCAAAAACCGGTTTAAATATTCTTACTATGTTTTTCGGTTTCAAGTAACAGAAAAGATTTTACAGAACACTTGAAAAGATACGCGAGGGAGCAACACGTGCCGTCAGAAGCATTTGCAGCTCGGCTTTATAGTTTCCTATCCGAGCTGCACATGCAGCGACGCTAGCTAGCGGTTCTGACGGCCGTGCTTGTGACCGGGAGTATATTTTCAAGTCGCTTTCAATTTACCCCTATTACTTACAAACCGAATCTGAT
>JAZLIM010000055.1:0-7608 GCA_045617385.1 Treponema sp. | reverse complement strand
TTTTTATTTTCCTGAAAATATAGTAAACTAGTAGCCGGATTTCTATACTGGAATCCGGCTTTATTTTTTTTAGAGGCATTACAAATGGATATCAAAAATACGATTAAAAACCTTCATCCACTTGAGATTAAAGTACTTCTCAAATATTCAGATCAGGATGAATTGACTTCAGAAAAGCTCCAGAAAGAACTGGAATACAAAGAAGGTCATGCAAACCAGGCTTTTTCTTGGCTTGGTGGAAAAGAACTCCTCAAAGAAATCAAACGCACTCCACATACATTTTTTGAAATCACAGAAACTGGTAAAAAACTTGCAGAAACAGGAACTGTTGAAGAACGCATGGTAAACTACCTGAAAGAAAACGGAGCTCACACTCTTCCTGAAATCGCTGCTGCTATCGGCTGTGAACAGAAAGACATCGGTTCTGCTTTCGGTCCTCTTTCAAAAGAAGGCGTTCTGAAAATGAACGAAGAAAAGAAAGCTGAATACACAGGCAAAGAAGTTCCTGCACGTCTTTCAGTTGTTTCTAAACTTCTGGCAAAAGCAAAGGATGCTGTAACACTGAACAAGGCTGATCTTTCTGCAGAAGAACAGGAAGCCATGGCTGGTCTTGCAAAGAAACGTGGTGCTGCTGACAGTGCATTCAAAATCATTGAACGTGAAACTGTAGTTTACAAACTTACAGAAGCATACAAGAAAGTTAAGGAAGAACTTAAGAACGCCGGTGTTACAGGAAATGAAATCGGTGAAGTTACTCCAAAAATGCTTGCTTCAGGTGAATGGAAAAACGGAACATTCCGCGGATACAATATTTCTGTTCCACCTGCACGTATTATCCAGGGCCGCACAAACCCTTACGTTCAGTTCCTTGAATCAGTAAAAGACAAGCTTTGTTCTCTTGGTTTCCAGGAATTCGACGGACCTCTCGTAGAAACAGAATTCTGGAACGGTGACGCTCTGTTCATGCCACAGTTCCACGCTGCCCGCGATATTCACGACGTTTACCGTCTTAAGAATCCAACACACGCAAAATCAATTGAAGAACCATATCTTTCAAATGTTAAAGCCGTTCACGAAAACGGTGGAAACACAGGAAGCCGCGGATGGAATTACTCATTCGACAATGAATTCACACGCCGCCTGATTCTCCGCTCACAGGGAACTGTACTTTCTGCACACCAGCTTCACAAAGCTGAAATCCCTGGAAAATACTTCGGTATTGCACGTTGTTTCCGCTACGACAAAGTAGACGCAACACACCTTTCAGACTTCTATCAGACAGAAGGTATCATCCTTGGTGAAGACGTAAACCTTAAGACACTTCTTGGTATGCTTGAAATGTTCGCCGTAGAAATTGCCGGAGCAACAGACGTTAAATACGTTCCTGGTTACTTCCCGTTCACAGAACCTTCAATCGAAGTTCACATCAAGCACCCGGTTCTCGGATGGTTCGAACTTGGTGGTTCTGGTATCTTCCGTCCGGAAGTTACAAAAGCTATGGGTGTTGATGTTCCTGTTGCTGCATGGGGTATCGGTATTGACCGTATGGCTCTTATGGCTCTGGGACTTACAGACCTGCGTCAGCTCTTCTGTGAAGACATTGAACAGGTTCGCCTGCGCAAAGCAAAGTTCTAATTTTTGAAGAATAACTTCAAAACTCCTCCATTCCGGAGGAGTTTTTTTTTGCCCTCCACTCCAAAGGCTCAGTCTGAAATTTTTTGACCTCAAGAAAATCCTGTTTTATGTTTTTTCAAAATATGATATTTTTCAACGCATATAAAATAACTGGATTAACTATGCGCAAAACAAAAATCATCTGTACAATCGGACCTGCAAGCCAGGACGAAAAGACCTTAACAAGACTGGCCAAGGCCGGTATGAATGTAGCCCGCCTGAATTTTTCCCACGGGACTCACGAAGAACATGCAAAAAAAATAGAACTGATTAAGAAAGTCCGTGAAGAACTGAATCTTCCTATTGCAATCATGCTGGATACAAAAGGGCCGGAATACCGCATCGGGACTTTTGCAAATGGTTCCGTTGAGATTAAAGACGGCCAGAAGTTTACTTTCTCTACTGATGAGGGGGAAGGAGACGAAACAAAAGTAAGTGTTTCTTACAAAAACCTTCACAACGAACTTAAAGCCGGCGACACACTTTCGGTTTGCAACGGAATCGTTACTTTCAAGGTAGACGAAGTTCAGGGCCACAATCTTTTCTGTACCTGCCAGAATGGTGGCGTGCTTTCAAACAAAAAGAGCATGAGCTTTCCAAACAAGGTAATGTCGGGTCCGTATCTTTCAAAGCAGGATAAGGAAGATATCCTTTTTGGAATTAAACAGGATGTTGATTTCATTGCCGCTTCTTTTGTTTCAAAAAAATCTGACCTGGTTGAACTGCACAAGTTCCTGGATGCCAACGGCGGTTCAAATATTGATGTGATTGCAAAAATCGAAAATCAGAGCGGGTGTGACAACATCGAAGAAATCTGCGAAGTATGTGATGGTGTAATGGTTGCCCGTGGAGATCTTGGTGTAGAAGTTCCTTTCGTAAAACTTCCGGCTCTTCAGAAATCACTGATTACAAAATGCCGTCTTTTGGGTAAGCGCGTAATCACTGCTACAGAAATGCTTGAGTCCATGATCACAAATCCACGTCCAACACGTGCCGAAATCTCTGACGTTGCAAATGCAGTTTACGACGGTTCTTCCGCCATAATGCTTTCCGGCGAAACTGCTTCCGGAAAATATCCGGTAAAAGCTCTTTCTGTAATGGGCGAAATTGCAGAAGAAACAGAAAAGGACATTTCCTACGCTCAGCGTTTTGCAGGAGACAAGATAGAATTCAAATCAACTCAGGATGCAATTTCTCATGCAACCTGTGCCATGGCAATCGATACAAACGCAAAGGCAATCGTAGCTTGTACAAGAAGCGGAATTACAGCCCGCATGGTAAGCCGCTTCCGTTGCCCGGTTTCAATTGTTGGAATGACGACCGACCAGAAAGCCTGGCGTAAACTTGCCTTAAGCTGGGGTGTTACTCCGGTTCTTGTAGAACAGTTTCCTTCACTGGAAGTCATGTTCTTCTTTGCCCTGCGGAAAGCTGCAGAAGTTATGAAACTGAAGAAAGGCGACCACGTAGTAATGGTTGGCGGTCAGGTGGACGGAAAGTCGGGAAATCTGGACACCATCAAAATGGCTACGGTAACCGAAGAATCACTCAAATAAACAGCAGCCCTGGAGGAACTGAAGTGTACTTCAAACCTCCGGGGATTTTTTTTGCCCTTCGTGCTATGATATTTCTTATGAATGATTTTCTTCCCGTTTCACAGGATGACCTTCGCGCACGCAATATCGAACAGCTGGATTTTGTTTTTGTTTCCGGCGATGCATACGTAGACCATCCGTCTTTTGCGACAGCTCTTCTTGGCCGCTGGCTTGAAAAACACGGATACACTGTTGGAATTATTCCTCAACCTGATTTTAAAAATGTGGAAGCATTCAGAGTTCTTGGAAAACCACGGCTCGCATTTTTAGTGAGTGCCGGTGCCATGGACAGCATGGTGAGCAACTACACTGCGAACAACAAGCCAAGAAGCGAAGACGCATACGCTCATGGCGGTGTTGCAGGTCACAGACCGGACAGAGCTCTTATCACTTATGTGGCAAAGTGCCGTGAAGCTTTTAAAGGCGTTCCGGTTTTAATCGGCGGCATAGAAGCAAGTCTCCGCCGTACAACTCATTATGACTACTGGTCAAACAAAGTCCGTAAATCAATTCTCCTGGATTCCAAAGCCGATCTTTTAATGTACGGAATGGGCGAACATTCCATCATAGAAATTGCAGACTTATTGAATCAGGGTGTTCCTGCCCGCGAAATCCGTACAATCCGCGGAACCTGCTGGTGGGGATCAAATGGACAATTGACAATTGATAATGGAAAATTGGCAGTAAACAGGAAAGACGCCGGCTCTGAGGTAGTGGCAGAAAGTGTTATCCTTTTGCCTTCCTTTGAGGACATTTCAAAAGATACACCGGAAAGCAAAATCAGATTTGCGGAAAGCTTTGTAACTCAGGAACAGAATACTGATGCCCTGAATGCAGATGTTCTTGTGGAACAGGCCGATACCCGCTTTGTAGTACAGAATCCGCCGGCCCTTCCTTTGACAACCGAAGAGCTGGATAGCGTTCATGAACTTGGTTATACACGCCGCTGGCATCCTATGTATGACGGGCCTGCAGAAAACGGTAAGTGCGGAGTTCCGGCATTGAGCGAAGTTCTTTTTTCACTTACAAGTGTCCGCGGCTGTTACGGTGCCTGTTCCTTCTGCGCAATCACATTTCATCAGGGGCGCCGCATTCAGGCGCGAAGTCACGAGTCCCTTGTGAACGAAGCAACGGAACTTACAAATCATCCGGAGTTCAAAGGCTACATTCACGATGTTGGTGGCCCAACTGCAAACTTCCGCCAGCCTGCATGTAAAAAGCAGATTGAACACGGAGTTTGCAAAAACCGTCAGTGCCTTGGAACAGAACCTTGCCCGAACCTGGAAGTAGATCATTCAGATTACGTTGAACTTTTGGGAAAGCTTCGTGCCATTCCGAAAGTGAAAAAAGTTTTTATCCGAAGCGGAATTCGTTTTGACTATCTTGTTATGGATAAAGACAAGCGCTTCCTTGAAGACCTGGTTCGGTATCATATTTCGGGACAGCTTAAAGTTGCACCTGAAAACTCAAGCGACAAGATTCTGGCACTTATGCGAAAGTCCACACACAAGGTGTACGAAAACTTCAGTAAAGAATATGCGGAAATGAACAAGAAGTGCGGCATGAAGCAGTACCTTGTTCCGTATTACATTGTGGCTCATCCGGGAGCAGGCCTGAACGAAGCAATTGAAACAGCTCTTTATCTGAAGAAGACAGGCTTCGTTCCGGATCAGATTCAGGATTTTTACCCTACACCGGGAAGCCTTTCTACCTGCCAGTATTACACGGAACTGGATCCGTACAGCCGTGACAAAGACGGAAAAATGAAAAAGATTTACGTAGCAAAAGGCGCCCGTGAACGCCGCCTTCAGCGTGCCGTAATCCAGTTCAAAAAGCCGGAAAACCGAATGCTGGTGCGTGAAGCTCTGGAAAAGGCCGGCCGCAGGGATCTGGCGGGCGTCCTGCGCTAGTTTTTATGTGCCATGAAAAGAGCCATGGCGGAAAGCATAAGTCCGTGAGGATATTCTGAAGATCCCATCCGTGCCATAACTTCTTTCTGGGGAATGCGCATGAAGTTTACGTATTCGTCTTCATCAAGATTCTGACCGCCGGCGGGAGTTAAGTCTTCGGCAAGATAAACATGAACGTGGTTTGAAAAAAGAGCCGGGTTCGGATTGAAAACAGCAAGTTCTGTCATTTTACCGGCAGTGTAGCCGGTTTCTTCTTCAAGTTCACGGCGGGCCGAAATCTCAAAGTCTTCATCTTTTTCGGCAACGCCTCCCGGGAATTCAATGCTCAAAGCTTTTTCACCGTGGCGCCACTGTTTCACCATCAGGAAATCATCACCAATCACAGGAACAACAATGACCCAGTCACGGGCATTTACAACTATATAGTCGCCTTCAAGCCCGTCATACGAAACAGAGTGCCGTTCAGTAACAGAAAATACTCTGGTATTAAGAATTTCTTTAGAAGACTGTTCAGTCCACTTCAGTTCATCATCATTCATTTTGCTAAATTCCTTTTTCGGGTTTATTATAATATGTGGAGGCGCGTATGGCTATTATTACTATTTCGAGAGAAGTTGCAGCTTTGGGTGATGAAACAGCAGAAATGCTGGCTAAGAAACTTGGATATCGTTTTGTCACAAGAAAAGAAATGGAAAAATGCCTGGTAGAACATGGTTTCCCTGAAAGCAAGCTTCCAAAATATGATGAACGCAAACCGGGATTTCTGGCTTCACTGGCAAAAGACCGCGATGAATATCTGGATCTTCTTCATCTTGCAATGTTCGAAGCAGCTGAACAGGGCAATGTGGTTTTCATTGGCCGCGGAGCCTTTGCTCTTTTTGCTGACGTTCCGAATCATATTGCAATCAGACTTGTAGCTGACGATAAAACAAGAATCAGCCGTCTGATGGCAGAAAAGAACTGGAATGAAAAACAGGCAAAACAGAGAATTTCCGAAAGCAGCGCAAACCGAAACGGATACCACAAAAGCTTTTATAATGTGGACTGGGAAGATTCAAAGAATTATACGGCAGTATTGAATACCGGAATCCTGGATGAAGATTCGACTTCAGACGCAATCATTGAAATCAAGAACAAGCTGATAACAGATAAGAAGGAACAGGAAGGAGCTGAAAAGCTTAAGAATCTGCTTTTTGCCCAGAAACTGGTGAACAAACTGGTTTTTGAACACAAGGTAAAGATTGAATTCCTTCACGCTGTAATAGAAGACAAGACAATTATTCTCCAGGGAGTTTCTGACTCAATTGCAACGGTAGAAACTACCACACGAATTGCTGCCAAAGAATACCCGGACTACAAAATTCAGTCTGCAATCAGCGTAATTCACGACTTCAAAGCCTACTGATTCTATTAAGGTAATCACCTTATTGTTTTTACTCCTTTTCTGAAAGAAAATTATACTACTCGGACGTGTCAATTTGTGTCTGAGTAGGAGTAAAAATGATTCAGAACAAACCTCTCGTAACTAACATGTTTACTGCTGACCCTTCAGCACATGTTTTTGATGGAAAAATTTACATCTACCCATCACATGACCCGGGAGAAGACGTAGAAAATAACGACAACGGTGATCAGTACAACATGCGTGACTACCACGTATTCGAAATGGCTGACACAGAAAACTATCCAAAAGACTGTGGTGAAGTTCTTCACCTTAAAGATGTTCCTTGGGCATCAAAACAGCTGTGGGCACCAGACTGCAACAAAAAAGGTGACACATACTATTTCATTTTCCCTGCACGCGACAAAGAAGGAATGTTCCGTCTTGGTATCGCAACAGGAAAGAACCCAGGCGGCCCATTCAAGGCAGAACCAAATCCAATTCCAGGTTCTTACTCAATTGACCCATGTCTCTTCTCAGATGATGACGGTGAATACTACTGTACATTCGGTGGAATCTGGGGCGGACAGCTGGACCAGTACCGCAACAACGTTTGGGGTGCAGAAAACAAAGAACCAACAGAAGGAAATGCAGTTTGCGGAAAAATCGCAAAAATGGCTCCTGATATGAAATCTTTTGCTGAAGAACCAAAAGATGTAGTTGTTCTTGATGAAAACGGAGAACCAATCAAAGCTGCAGACCACGACCGCCGCTACTTTGAAGCTCCTTGTCAGTTCAAACGCAACGGAAAATACTACTTCACATACTCAACAGGTGATACACACAACATCTGCTGGTCAGTAAGCGACAATGTTTACGGACCATACACATACGGCGGAGTCCTGCTTAAGCCTGTTCTTGGTTGGACAAACCACCACTACTGTGTTGAATTCAACGGAAAATGGTATCTGTTCTACCACGACTGTGAACTTTCAAAGGGTGTAAACCAGAACCGTAACGTTAAGTTCTGCGAACTCAAGTTCAACGACGA
>JAZLIM010000054.1:0-17186 GCA_045617385.1 Treponema sp. | reverse complement strand
CGACCAGGGTATGAACGAAAAGATCCAGTCAGCTATGGGCGACTACTACAACGGAAACGTTACTCTCGACCAGGCTTGGGACAACTTCTATACTTCAGTTCTCGAAGTTTACCCTAACCTTACAAAATAGTTCTTTGAACTGAATGGTCCCTGAGCTTGGCGAAGGGCCCATTTGACAAGAAAAGGGCTGACCTTAAAGATCAGCCCTTTTTTTAAACGTCGTTATCGAAAACGTTTTCGAATATTTAAAAATCACAAACCAGAATTTATCCTGAGAGGAAATTATGGCTGATAAAACCGCAAAAAAGGCTAAGGCTGAAGCTAAAAAAGAAGCAAAGGCCGCCAAAAATACAAAACGTAAAACAGTTCAGTATGATAACTGGGGTTATTTCTTTATAGCTCCGTTTTTTCTTATTTACGTAATCTTTTCTTTGATTCCACTTTGTACAACATTTATCTACGGATTCTTTGAATATTACAGACAGGGTCTGACATGGATCGGTCCAAAATGGGTTGGACTTGCCAACTATGCAGCTATTTTCAATGCTGATGACAACATCGCAAAGTACTTTGGAAATACACTGATTATGTGGGCTATCGGATTTGTTCCTCAGATTCTTGTTTCACTTCTTCTTGCTGTTTGGTTTACAAACACAGAACTTAGACTGAAATTCCAGCAGTTCTTTAAAACTGTAATCTATATGCCAAATCTGATCATGGCTTCTGCTTTCGCCATGTTGTTCTTTACACTGTTCTCACCGAACGGTCCTATTGAACTTTTCATTCAGCAGGTTGGCCTCCGCGCAGCCGGAGATCCTATCCGCTTCTTTACAAGACCGGGCTGGACTCGTGTTCTTGTTGGTGTAATGAACTTCCTTATGTGGTACGGAAACACAACAATCCTGTTGATGGCCGGTATCATGGGTATTGATAACTCTCTGTTTGAAGCAGCACGTATTGACGGTGCTTCTCCACTTCAGACATTCTTCAAGGTTACTATTCCTCTGCTTATGCCAATCTTCGTATATGTAATGATTACATCTCTGATTGGTGGTATCCAGATGTTCGATGTTCCACAGATTTTGACAAAGGGTAGTGATGCTCCTAACCGTACAACAATGAGAATCATCATGAAGCTTAACAACTACCTTACAATCAGTAAGAACTTTGGTCGTGCCGGTTCTATGTCGGTTCTCATCTTTGCAGTTACAGGTGTACTTTCAGGTCTTGTTTATAAAATGACAATGGCTCAGTACAGATCTAAATAAGGAGACAAAAATGACACAGGAACAGTTCGCCAGCCAGTCAAAGACACTTTCAGTGCGCAGATTCTTCTGTTACGTAGTGCTTATTATTCTGGCATTTCTTTCACTTTTCCCTTTCTATATTCTGATTATCAACTCAACAAGATCACACCTGGAAATCCAGCTTGGATTCTCAGCTCTTCCTTCTAAAAGCCTGGGAATCAACTTCCTTCAGCTTGTAAGAACTCAGGAATGGCGTGGTCCTAACGGTGAAGTAATCAAAGCTTTTGGTAAGAACTACCCGATCGTTAGAGGTCTTATCAACTCTCTGATCGTAGCAACATGTTGTGCTGCAATTACAACTTACTTCTCTGCAATGACATCTTATGGTCTGTACATGTACAACTTCAGATTCAAGAAGTTCTGCTTCCGCTTCATCCTTGCTGTTATGATGGTTCCAACTCAGGTTTCAACACTTGGTTTCTACCAGCTCCTTCGCAGAATGAACCTTATGAACAACTATCTGGCTCTGATAGTACCGGCTATTGCAGCTCCTGCAGTATTCTTCTATATGTATCAGGCAATGGAAGCAACACTTCCGTTCTCGATTGTTGAAGCTTCCCGCGTTGACGGCTGTAACGAATTCCTTACATTCAACGCTATCGTTCTTCCTATGATGAAACCTGCAATTGCCGTACAGGCAATCTTCAGCTTCGTTTCTTCTTGGAATAACTACTTCATTCCATCCCTGATTCTGGAAAAAGATCACTGGACAGTGCCTCTGGTTGTTGCTGCTGCCCGTTCTGCTGACTACATGAGCTTCAACATGGGTATTATCTACATTCTTCTGACTGTAGCTATTATTCCTCTGCTGATTGCTTACATGTTCCTTTCTAAATCAATTATCGCCGGTGTTACTGCTGGTGGCGTAAAGGAGTAAGCTGAACAGAAAACGGGTCCCAGCAACGCGAATATATGCCAGCAGTGACATAAGTCCTCGCTTCGCTGCGGGATGTCACTGAGGCACATATTCGCTGCGTCCCGTTTTCTGCTTCGCAAACTCAAGAACAAAAGGGGCCCGCACAGCGCCCCTTTTTTTATTTAACTGAGAATCCGGTTCTTATTATTTAGGAAAGTCGGGGTGTGGCACATATTCGCTGCGTCCCGTTTTCTGCTTCGCAAACTCAAGTACAAAGGGGGCTCGAACAGCGGCCCTTTTTTTATTTATCAAATGGTCCCTGAGCTTGTCGAAGGGCCCATTTGATTTAACTGAGGGATTCGGTTTTAGAGGCGGATGGGGAGGTAGACTTCTTCGCGGGTGACCAGGAGGTTGCGGCCGGAGGAGGTCATTTTCAGGATGTTGTAGTCGCCTTCTTTTTTGATGTAGCCCGCCATAATCATCAGTTCTGAAAGTTCAAACCACTTTTCTTTTGGGATGTCGCGGCCTATCCCGAAGGTGGAAACTTTGGTGTGGCCGTTTTCCACAATTCTTTTCTGGCGGCTTCCGCACAGTACATCTATTACGTAAGCGGTGCCGAAGCGTTCGTTGGTACGGATCATGCAGCACAGGAATTTCTGAACGGGAACTGTCACATCGTAGAGGGTTGATTTTCCGCGGGAGCATACGTCGCAGCATTCAGTCTGTTCGGGATGTTCCTGCGGGTTGTATTTTTCTCCGAAGTAGCCCATGAGTGACTGGCGGCGGCACATGTGGATTGAACCGTAGCTGACCATGGCATTCAGAAGTTCTTCGGCTTTTGAACGGTCGGCCAGGTCTTCAAAGAAATATCTGATCTTGTGAACGTCACCGCGGGAAAAAAGAAGCAGAGCTTCGGAAGGCTTTCCGTCTCGTCCGGCACGGCCGATTTCCTGATAGTATTCTTCTACAGATTTTGGAAGATCATAATTGATGACAAAACGGACGTCAGGTTTATCAATTCCCATTCCGAAGGCAACCGTAGCCACAATCAGATTCACTTTTCCTTTAATAAAAGCTTCCTGATTTTTTGAGCGCACCTCATCAGAAAGTCCTGCGTGGTAAGGTTTTACAGAATATTTGAGATGTTTCAGACTTGTGGTCAGCTCATCCACCTGGCGGCGGGAAAGGCAGTAAATGATTCCGCTTTCTCCTTTGTGCCGCTGGATGCAGTCGCAGACAAGACCAAGTGCATCGATTTTGGGCTTTACCGAAAGAAAAATATTCGGGCGGTTGAAACTTGAAACGAAAATTTTCGGTTTGTTCATTCCAAGGTTTCTGATAATGTCCTTCCGTACAAGTTCTGTGGCCGTAGCGGTAAGGGCAAGCATTACTGCTTCAGGGCAAAGCTGGCGGACCTGGAAAATTTCCAGGTAATCAGGGCGGAAATCATGTCCCCATTCAGAAATGCAGTGGGCTTCATCAATGCAGACGCAACTTACCTTTACAAGGGGATTTGTGAGCAGTTCGCGGATCTTGTTTGAAGAAAGGCCTTCAGGGGAAACGTATACGATTTTTACTTCGCCCATTTTTATGCGGGCAGAAGCATCCAGAAATTCTTCCCATTCCAGGGTGCTGTTGATGAAGACAGAACAGATACCTTTCTTTTCAAGAGAAGAAACCTGATCCTGCATAAGGGAAATTAACGGCGAAATGACAACAGTAATGCCTTCAAAAATAAGGGCAGGAATCTGGTAGCAGAGTGATTTTCCACCGCCGGTAGGCATGACGGCAAGAGTGTCGTTTCCGGCAAGAACGTTCTGAATGATATCTTTCTGGGAATGCCGGAATTCATCGTAACCGAAAGCCTCTTTCAATACTTTTTCGGGCTTTGCATTCCGGAAAGTTTCGCCTGTGATTTTCACGTATTCATTATAGCAGGTGGTGTACACTTGAAAAACCCCACTTATTTTGTTAAGATTTTTTTACATTTTTTCGCCGGCATGGTGGAATGGTAGACACGAAGGACTCAAAATCCTTTGTTAGCAATAACGTAAGAGTTCAAGTCTCTTTGCCGGTATGGTGACCTCCCAGATTCGGGAGGTTTTTTTATGTCCTCTATTCAGGATGATTATTCAGAATCACACAGGTTGTTGAAGACCTTTCTGAAACTCACAGCTTCTTCCATATGACCTACAAGGATGTGTTCTTCGCCTTCCATGTCTGCAATAGTGCGGGCAGTTTTTATACAGCTGGCTGCAGCGCGGGGTGAAAAGCCGTAATGAAGAACAGCCTTGTCCAGAGTTTTCCGTACCTGTTCCGAAAGCGGGCAGTATTCCCCAATCTGTTCCGGAGTAAGGTCGGCATTCCGTATAGTCTGCCGTTCCCTCTGGGTTTTGACTGCACGTGCAATCGGAATTCTGAGTTCTTCTGTAGAGCGGGAATGAGCGCCTTCCGAAACAAAAGTTTCGCCGTCGTTTTCAATACGGATTCTAAGGTCAATGCGGTCCAGAAGAGGGGCAGAAAATTTCTTCCAGTATTTATCGATGGCACTTGCAGAACACAGGCAGATTTTTGTACTGCTTCCGAAATTTCCGCAGGGGCATGGGTTTGCTGCCAGCATCAGCTGGAAGGAAGCAGGATAAACGGTAGACCGTCCTGCCCGGCTTAAGGTGATTCGCTTGCTTTCAAGCGGAACTCGCAGAGTCTGAAGAACGCTGGTACGGAACTCAGCTGCTTCATCCAGAAACAGAACGCCGTTATGGGCAAGGCTGATTTCGCCCGGGCGGCACTGAGGGCCGCCGCCGCAGATGCCTTCGAGACTCGCCGTCTGGTGGGGCATACGGAAGGGCGGAGTTCTTACAAGTCCCTGCGCAGGGTTGAGAAGGCCGGCCAGTGACCAGATTCTTGTGGTGCTCTGAGCTTCGTCTTTTGTAAGAAGCGGCAGCAGTGCCGGATAACGCTGGATAGACATGGTTTTCCCGCAGCCCGGGGCCCCCACCGCCATAAGATTGTGTCCGCCTGCTGCCGCAATCTGCAGGGCGCGCACCAGGCGTTCCTGGCCGGCCAGCTCGGAAAACTGGTAGCCTTCCGTGATGCGCGGAAAAAAAACGCCATTCACTTCTTCATAGCCTTCAGGAAGAACCTCTTTTTCCGAAGGCAGGCTGTCTGTGAACATGGCTTCGTTCTTCAATGCCTCAAACGCATCGTTCAGACTTTCCGCCCCATACACCATCATGCCCGAAACTTCGCGTGCTTCTTCCGCATTAGCCCGAGGCACCACGCAGCGCCGGATTCCGCAGGCGGCAGCCGTAGAACAGGCCGCGTGCACTCCTTTTACCGAACGCACTTTTCCTGAAAGTTCCAGTTCCCCCATAATCAGAATGGAACCGCCTAAGAACTTTGCCTCGTCATCATTTGAAAGTTCGTTTTCCGCCAGTACCGAAAGTGCAATCGGCAGATCGAATCCGGCGCCTTCTTTTTTCAGGTCTGCCGGCGAAAGACTTATAAGAACCCGTTCGGGCGGAAAGTCAAACCCGGAATTCCTGATTGCGGCCTGCATGCGTTCCCGGGCTTCTTTTACAGCACCGTCTGCAAGTCCAACTACATCTACCGCAGGAATTCCGCGGCGAAGATCAACTTCTACACTTACAAGAGAACCCTCGTATCCGAAGGGAGAAAAAGAGAAAATATCCATAAAACAGCTGGTAAAAACCCCGGAAAGGGTTTTCAAAACCTCCTGACTGTTCTATAGCCTTAAAAGAAAAAAAGTGACAAAAAGAATGGAATTAGAGAGAACCTTTGAACATATCAATTACCAGCTGGACTCCGGGCGGAATCTCTTCCTTTACGGTTTCTTTCGGCTGGATTTTTTCTACGGAAACTTCAAAGAATACCGGTCTTCCAAGTACCGAAGAAATTGCTTTGCAGATATCCTGGTTTCTCATGCGGAAAGTCTGCATTTCGTAATCTGATTTTACTGTG
Organism: Treponema sp.; assembly: GCA_045617385.1. Lineage (GTDB taxonomy): Bacteria > Spirochaetota > Spirochaetia > Treponematales > Treponemataceae > Treponema_D. The sequence continues at coordinate 11,042 of JAZLIM010000054.1, read as the reverse complement.
GTAATGATTTTATCGCCCTGGATTTTCCAGAGTCCTGTGTTCTGCAGTGCGATTGCCGAAAATCCGTCAGACACAGAAAGCGAAGCTGTAACAGTACCTCTGAGCTGTGCAATGGAAATCTGGCGGTTGTCTGCCGTGGTGATGAATTCGTTGGTCTGGGCCGGTGGCTGGCCATCGGAAGAGCCTTCGTCGTATTCCGGAGGAACAGAATCTTCCGGTGCATACGAACCTTCTGGGGCAGGCTGATATTCAGAAGAATAAGACACCGGCTGACTTTCCTGAGGTTCAGGATTTGAGAAAGATTCGTTTACGAAAGGCTCTGCCGGTGAAGCTGATTGTTCAGGCGGCAGCTCTCCGCCAAAATTAAAAGGGTTTTCGCCCGGTACCTCCGGACCGTTGCCAGAATCAGGTTCCGGCTCAGGCGCCGCGTCAGGCGGAACGTTTGCCAGGGCCGAGAATGTTGGCATGCCTGCAGGGATTCCTGAAGGCTGCTGTGGCTGGGAAGACCCGTATATCTGACTTTCAAGAGGACCGTCCGAAGGAGTGCTCTGGAAAGAAGGAACTGACTGCATTGAAGAAAAACTTGCATTCTGGAAGGCCTGGGAAGCGGCGCTTTCAGAACCAGCCGGGCTGAATCCGCCCTGTGGGGCTGCCTGGCTGATGCCGAAGTTCTGGTTCATGGAACCTGCGTTTACCGGTGCACCCGGCTGTGCTGAAGACTGAACCTGGGCTGCCTGGGAAGCTGAAGCAGACGGAGCGCCGGAAAGAAGTGCCTGGGCTGCATCGATTGCTTTTTTTACTTCAGAAGGTGAAACGTAATCTTTGATCCAGCACATGCGGCTGAAAAGAAGTTCCAGTTCGTATCTCGGGCTCAAAGAATAGCGGATGTCGCGGTAAAGATTCAGGTAAAGGGAAAGGGCACGTTCTGTCTGAACTGTGTTCCATGACGAAAGTACCTTTTTGCTGTAGCGTTCAACGCTGTTTCCAAGAAGTGCTTCACGGGTGATTCCGTTTTTGATCAGAAGCAGACTGCGGAGATAATCGGCGCAGGTAGAGATCAGCTGTTCGATTGAAACACCGGCCTGAAGGAATCCGTCCAGAGCGTTCAGAACTTCCTCAGTTTTTGAGTCGGCACAAAGCTCAAAGATTGTGTTCAGGCGGTCAATTCCAACAAGACCAAGCTTGTCGCGGATTTTGTCATAAGTAATGTGTCCGTCGGAAAAAGCCACAACCTGGTCAAAAAGAGTGTATGCATCGCGCATAGAACCGGTTGATTCGCGGGCAATCCAGAAAAGTGCTTCATCGTCATAAGTGATGTTCATTTCGTGGCAGGCGTCTGCAAGGCAGGCCTTTACCTTTTCGATAGGAACAAGACGGAAGTTGAACTGCTGGCAGCGGCTTTTGATAGTAGCCGGAACCTTCTGGAGTTCTGTTGTGGCAAAAATGAAGATTACATACTCCGGAGGCTCTTCAATAGTCTTAAGAAGTGCATTGAAAGCAGAGTTTGTAAGCATGTGGACTTCATCGATGATGTAAATCTTGTACCGGCAGTTTGTTGGCGGGAACATGACTTCATCTTTGATGCGTCTGATGTTATCAACAGAAGTGTTTGAGGCACCGTCGATTTCGATTACATCAAGGCTGGCGCCTCTTGTAATTTCCTGACAGGCTGCACACTGTCCGCATGGGTGGTCTGTTGGACCGTTCTGACAGTTCAGTGCTTTAGCAAGAATACGGGCAGTAGATGTTTTTCCACATCCGCGTGGACCTGTAAAAAGGTAAGCATGTGCGATTTTGCCCGATTTGATGGAATTTTTCAGAGTTTCGGCAACGAATTCCTGTCCCACCAGGTTTTCAAACTGCTGGGGACGTCGCCGGGTAGCTGTTACTTCGTAAGACATGCTAACAGTATAGCAAAAAAAATGAGTATTTTAAACTTGATAATGAATGGGATTAATATTAGTTTAAATTAATATACTAATCTTATGGAGACTAAAAAAATGGCAGACTCAAAGAAAAAACTTCCGGGATGGGCAATTGCCCTTATCGTAATCGCAGTACTGGTGATTGCGTGCGTAGGCAGATTCACAAGAACCTACAATTATATGGTTACCCTGGATGAAAATGTTTCAACCACATGGGCTCAGGTACAGAACCAGTACCAGCGCCGCTATGACCTGATTCCGAATCTTGTAAATACAGTAAAAGGCTATGCCGCTCATGAAACAGATGTTTTCTTACAGGTTACAGAAGCCCGTTCAAAGGCAGGCGGAGTAATCAATGTAAGTGATGAAGTTCTTCAGGATCCTGAGGCATTTGCCCGTTTCCAGCAGGTTCAGGACTCACTTGGAGCAAGCCTTCAGCGCCTTATGGCCGTTACAGAAGCTTATCCTGAGCTTAAGGCAAACGAAAACTTCATGGCACTTCAAGATGAACTGGAAGGAACAGAAAACCGCATTGCAACAGAACGCAAACGTTTCAACGATGCTGTAATGATTTTCAATAAATATATCCGCCGTTTCCCTAACAACATCCTTGCAGGCATGTACGGCTTCGAAAAGAAATCATATTTTGCTGCCAGTTCAGAAGCACAGAGTGCACCAAAGGTAGAGTTTTAAACTAAATTGGCAAGGGGGAAGTCTCCCCCTCGCTTCAAACACGGTGGTTTCGACTGGTGGTACCCTGAGCCTGTCGAAGGACTCAACCACCGTGTTTTCCGCTACCCCCTCTGCGGGCCTCAAACGGCGGCCCGCAACGCCCCCTTTTTGGAGTACAAATGACAAATAAATCATTGATAAAAAAGCTAAATCTTTCTGACGGCGACTTTGAAGCCATTCGTTCTGCCGTTGCAGCGGCAGAATCAAAAACTACAGGCGAAATTGCCGTAGCGGTAACCGCAGAAAGCGACAGATATTCCTTCTGGGAACTTCTGTGGGCAAATATTCTTTCTGCCCTGGTTCTGGTAATTCTTCTTCCGTTTTCCGATAAAATCCTGTCTTTGTACCAGCGTATTTACTGGAACAATGCTCCGGCCTGGACTCTTACAGCTTTCTTTCTGATTGTCTGCTTTATTGTCATTATGGCCGGTTTTTACCTTGGAAACATTCCGGCAGTAGACAGACTGATAATTCCACGCATGGAAAAAAGCCGCTGTGTTTCCAACCGTGCCATGCGCTGTTTTGCCGAAAGCGGAGTGTATGAAACAAAGGAACAGTCAGGGATTCTGATTTTTGTGTCCTACATGGAACGTGAAGTAAGAATCATTGCAGACAAGGGAATTGCAGCAAAAATCAGCCAGGACTTATGGAACCTTATAGCAGATGATATGTGTGCAGACCTTAAAAAAGGTGATTCCGCAAAAGCATTTGTGAATGCGATTGAAAAGTGCGGAAAACTGCTGGAAGAAAACTTCCCGGCTCACGAAGAAAACCCGAATGAGCTGCCGGATGGTCTTGTTATAGTAGAGTAGGAGTACGGAAAATGAAGAATATGAACAGACGTTTCTTTCTGACAGCAGTTCTTTTTCTGGCAGTTTCAGGGCTCTGGGGACTTTCCGTTCCGGAACTCCGTGCCCATGTAAATGACAACGCAGGGCTTATGAACGCCCGCGACCGTCAGGAAGCCGAAGACTACCTTACAAGCCTGCAGGAATCTACAGGCATCCAGATCTGCGTACTTACAATCAAAAGTCTTGAAGGGGAAAGTCTTGAAGGCTACTCCATGAAAGTTTGCGAAAAATGGCAGCTTGGAAAAAAAGGCGAAGATAACGGAGCCCTTCTTCTTGTAGCTTATGCCGACCGCAGTGTGCGTATTGAAGTTGGCTACGGTCTTGAAGGTCTTCTTACAGACACAAAAAGCGGCCTCATCATCAGAAACGTAATCATTCCTGAGTTCAAGACCGGGGATTATTCGGAAGGGATCCTGAAAGGCGTAAAAACTATGGGCGGTGTTGCCTCCGACAATGCCGAACTTGTAGAAAAATCTGTACGGGACGAAATTGATGAAGATGATTCAGCCATGGGTACAGTCGTAATGATCATATGGTTCATTATCTTCTTCATGGCCATGTCAAACCGTTCAGGTCTTCTTGGACTGCTTCTGTGGTCTATGACAGGCCGCAGGGGACCGCGTCCAAAGCGTCCTTCGTCCGGTTCTTCAAATCACGTCCATTACCACTCAGGCGGTTACCACGGCGGCGGAGGATTCTCCGGCGGTGGTGGCGGTTTTGGAGGCGGTGGGGCTTCCGGTCACTGGTAAACTGATCTGAAAAGGGTACAGAATAAAGCTGTACCCCTTTTTTTATGACGAATTACTACGGATTTGTCATTGAGTTAACAACAGTTTTCTATTATAATATTTTTGAATTTTTTGCTTATTTTTTAGGCAAATATTGGAGTAAAAACATGGCAGAAGAAAAATTCGATTTTACTATCGACAATCTTGGCGAATGCACAGTAGACTCGCCGATCCATCTTTCAAAAACATACGGAGACTATAAAGCTAATTACGTTCGTGATGATACTTACATCCGCAGCAAGGTTACCGTTTTTGATGCATCAAAAGATGATCCGATGGACTTTTCAAACCTCATGGAAAAAGCCGGACCTCGCGAAAAGATTTATTTTGATCCTAAACACGTTCGCGCCGGAATCTGTACTTGTGGTGGTCTCTGCCCTGGTCTTAACGATGTTATCCGTGCAATCGTTCGCTGTCTGAACAAGCGTTACGGCGTTACAACAATCAAAGGTTACCGTTACGGATATCATGGATTCTTCCCTGAAGAAGGATATGCTCCAATCGACCTGAACCCATATAACGTAGATGAAATCCACAAGATCGGTGGTACATTCCTTGGAACTTCACGTGGTGGCGGACAGCGCGTTTCTGAAATCGTAGACTGTCTTGAACGCGACAACATCAACATGCTCTTCATCATTGGTGGAGACGGTACACAGCGCGGTTCTTACGACATCGCATGTGAAGTTGAAAAACGTCACATCAAGTGTGCAGTTGTTGGTATTCCAAAGACTGTAGACAACGACCTTATGTTCATGGACCGCTCATTCGGTTTTGAAACAGCTGTTCAGCAGGCTAAGGATGCAATCGCATCTATCCACATGGAAGCTGCTTCACAGATCAACGGTATCGGTCTTGTAAAACTTATGGGACGCGAAGCAGGATTCATCGCTGCTTACGCTGCCCTTGCTTCACACGAAACAAACTTCATCCTTATCCCTGAAGTTCCATTTGATATGGAAGGTGAAAACGGATTCCTGGCTAACCTGGAACGCCGCCTTGAAAAACGCGGACACGCAGTTATCGTAGTTTCTGAAGGTGCCGGACAGGATCTTCTCCAGTCTACAGGTGCAACAGATGCTTCAGGAAACAAGAAGCTTGCTGATATCGGTGTATTCCTCCGTGATGAAATCAACAAGTACTTCAAGAACAAGGGAATCGAAATCAACCTTAAGTATATCGATCCTGGTTACCAGATCCGCGCTGCAGTTACAACTGCTTTTGACTCTGTATACTGTGAACGTCTTGGAAACAATGCTGTTCACGCTGCTATGGCCGGAAAAACAAAGATGGTAATCGGTCTGGTTCACGACAAATATGTTCACCTTCCAATCAAGGCTGTTACAGCTCACCGCAACGCTGTTGATCCTGAAGGATCTCTGTGGCGTGACGCTCTGGATGCAACAGGTCAGCCAATCATGATGGTAAACGATCTGGACAAAGCTCTTGAAAAGATGAAGAACGCTGTTGCCGAAGCAAAGAAAAAGCCAAGCGAACAGCAGAAAGCTAAGAAATAAGTCTTCGGACTGAAAAAAAATCCTGTCTTTCGAGACAGGATTTTTTTTATCAAATGGTCCCTGAGCTTGCGGTCCCTGAGCTTGTCGAAGGGTCGAAGGGCCCGTTTCATATAACCGGCATCCGGGAAAATTACTTCTCAACGATGCTCTTATTGCGCCACTTGCCGCTCATCCACCGGCCAATAACGATTATTCCGCGTAAACATTCGTCGGCCATGGTTCCCATGAAAACACCGGCAGCTCCGAAGCCCAGAATTACGCCGCCTGTGTAACCGACCGAAATTCCTACAGCCCACATGCTTATAACTCCGATTGCAACAGGGAAAATGTAATCTCCCGAAGCTTTCAGGCTTCCGATAACTATAAGATTTGTAGTGCGGCCAAGTTCCATAAAGATGCCTACCATCATGACCTGCTGAGTAAGGCGGATTACTTCGCCCTGGGCCCCAAAGATTTTCAGCGTCCACGGGCTTGCAAAACAGTTTGCGCTTGCCAGAACCAGGGTAACCGGAAGGCTGAAAATCAGGGACTTCATGACACGTTTGTAGGCGGCGTCTTCTTTTCCGGCGCCAATCAGGTGCCCTGTGATAATCTGGGTGGACATAGCCACCGAGTTTGAAAAAGCCACATTCAGGTTCATGAGAGTCTGGGCAAAAACCTTGGCGTTTACGGCCAGAGTTCCCATAGGGTTTATGAAAGAAAGCAGAATGGTCTGAGCCAGGGAGTAGGCCATGTTCTCGCCTGCTGTAGGCAGCCCGATTTTCAGTTCCTTCCAGAGGAGGTTTACAGGGAACGGACGCAGTGTTTTCAGGCTCAGTTTTCCGATTTTGAGAATATAGAAGATTGAAACTGCCGCAATCAGGGCTGTAATACGGGCAAAGACCGTTGAGATTGCAACGCCGCGTACACCCAGTTCAAGGAACTTAAGAGGTCCGTAAAGGAACAGGTAGTTTCCGAGTATGTTCAGCAGGTTCACGCAGATGGAAATGTACATTCCCACTTTTGTGTAACCGTTGCAGCGTAAAATCTGAGCCATAACGTTGAAGCAGGCCTGAAGGAACAGGAATGTTCCTACAATTCTGGTGTAGGAAATGCTCTGAGGAAGCATGTCGGCCGGAACTTTCAGAAGTCTGAAAAGGAAAGGGCCGGCAAAAAAGAGGAATGCCGAAAGAACAAGCCCGATTGCAAGATTTACCATAAAACTGAGAGTGTAAATCTGGTTCATTTTTTCCGTCTGTTTTGCTCCCAGATACTGGGCAACAATAACGTTTGTGGCGGTTGAAATAACATTGAACATGACGATGAACAGGAACATGATCTGGTTGGCGTTTCCAACAGCTCCAACAGCAATCTGTGAATAGCGTCCCAGCATAACTGTATCAGCGTTCTGAATCAGGATATTCAGAAGCAGTTCCACAAACATCGGTCCGGCCAGAACAATAAGTCTGGTCTTTTCGTTGATTTCTTTTTCAGTTTTCACAGTTTCAATTAAAGTGAAATGATTCGGAAATGGGTAGTTAAATCCTCTTGAAATTTGGTATAATTAAGCCATGTTACAGGGACGTCATTTAATCCAGCCGGATGATCTTACAGTATCAGAAATTGATGAAATCTGCTCTCTCGCAGAACAGATTATTGTTGATCCTTCCAATTATATTGATGTGTGTCGTGGGAAAATTCTTGCGACACTTTTTTTTGAGCCAAGTACAAGAACCCGTCTTTCTTTCGAAGCAGCAATGCTCCGTTTAGGCGGTGCAGTAGAAGGATTTGCTGACGCAAGCTACACATCTTCTACAAAAGGTGAAACTCTGGCTGATACAATCCGCGTAGTTTCTTCTTACGCCGATGTAATTGCCATGCGTACACCAAAAGAAGGGGCAGCTCTTCTGGCAAGCAAGTATTCTGCCTGCCCGATTATCAACGCAGGTGACGGCGGTCACTATCACCCTACACAGACTCTTACAGACCTTCTTACAATCCGCCAGCTCCTTGGAAGCACAGAAGGCCAGACAATCGGTTTCTGCGGAGACCTGAAATTCGGACGTACAGTTCACTCACTTACAGAAGCAATGGTACGTTACCCGAACAACAAATTCGTATTCATCAGTCCAAAAGAACTGACAATTCCTGATTACATGATTCACAATGTTCTGGAACCAAAGAACGCTCAGTTCGTTCAGGCAGAAAACCTGGATTCAGTAATCGGTGATCTGGATATTCTTTACATGACACGTGTTCAGAAGGAACGCTTCTTTAATGAACAGGATTACATCCGCCTTAAGGACAGCTACATTCTTGATAAAGAAAAGATGAAGAAAGCTAAGAAGAATATGATCGTTCTTCATCCGCTTCCACGTGTAAATGAAATCCTTCCTGAAGTTGATGACGACCCAAGAGCCGCATACTTCAAGCAGGTAAAATACGGAATGTTTGCACGTATGGCTCTGATTGCAAAAGTTACAGGATCGCTCTAACCGGCGGCTCAAGGAGTAAAGATGACATACATTACAACAGGAACATGTTCCCGCAGTATTGATATTGAAACAGAAGGCGATGTAGTTAAGTCTGTTGTTTTCAACGGAGGATGTGCCGGAAACACAGCAGGCATTTCAAAACTGGTTGCCGGAATGAAAATCCAGGATGTGATTGACCGTCTTAAGGGAACTGACTGCCGCGGAAAAGGAACAAGCTGTCCTGACCAGCTGGCAAAAGCTCTTGAGAGCATGAAAGCCTAGAGCCTGAAATAACGGACAAAAAAAGCCCGCAGCTTTTTTGAAGAAATCTTCAGAAGACTGCGGGCTTTTTCTTTTATTAAAGATCGATTCTTTCAAATCTTTTTACGGAAACTCTCATGCTTAAGAGAGTTCCCGTAACGTACAGTAAAGCGCCTGCTGCCAGAACGATGAACTGACTCGAATGAAGATGGCCGTAGCCAAGGCTTTCGGTGCCCGGAACAAAGTGAAGTGTTTCGGCGGCAACAATCACAATGAAAGTCCAGATTCCGAAGCTGAGAAATGGAATTCCGATTTTCCAGGCAGTTTTGAAAAAGGCCCCTGTAAAGAAAACGTTGAAGGCTGTGAAAATAATCAGAATCCAGCCCAGGTATGCCGGGTTAGGATTCAGAAGCTTGTTCTGAAGATACACAGGCGTATCAGCCAGGAAGTTCATTCGTACAGCGGTGAATACTGCCATCAGAACAAAAGAAGTCATCTGAATGAGAACTGAAAAAGCGTATCTGGATTTTACTACGTCTTCTTTTTCAACAGGAAGCATTGTGGTGTAGAAAATATCGCCAACTTCACGGCCTGTCTGGAAAGTCTGGAAAAGCCCGAAGCATACGAAAAATCCGCCCAGAAGAATAGGGTAGTTCGGAATGAAAACCATAAGGGCAAATGCTATCGTACAGTAAGAAAGAGGAGATGCTGAAAGGAACATTTCCTTCTTAAGTAAAAGTAATTTCTTGTTCATGATTTTCTCCTTAGATATCGATTTCTTCTTTTTCAAGGCGCACCATGATTTCTTCAAGGGTTCCGCCACCCTGGTTTCTGATAAATGTGTCTTTCTCTGCGCTGTCTACAATCTGCCCCTGTTTTATGTAGGTGATTGAATCTGCACATTTTTCCAGGTCTGAGGTGATGTGTGTGGAAAACAGGATGGAAGTTCCTTTATCCCGGAGTTTTTCAAAAATCGTCAGAAGTTCATCACGGGAAACCGGGTCCAGACCCGAAGTTGGTTCATCCAGAATCAGAAGCTTTGCTCCGTGGCTGAGTGCCAGAACCAGGTTGTACTTAACCTTCATGCCTTCAGAAAGCTCCCGTGGTTTTTTGTTTTCGTCCAGCTTGAAGGCGGTCATGTATTTTGCGTAAAGTTCGTCGTTCCATTCCGGGTAGAAGGTTCTGGTAATCTTCGTGATTTTTTTCAGAGTCTTCATGGGATAATAGTTGATGCCTCCGGGCGCATAACCAACAAGCTGCTTGATTTCATCTTCGTTTCCTTTCATTGTTTTTCCGAAGAATTTAATTGAATCGTCTCCTGAATCCGGGTGTACAAAATTCAGGATTGATTTGATTGTTGTGGTCTTTCCGGCTCCGTTGCGTCCGATGAATCCCATGATGCTTCCTTCTTTCAATGAGAAGGAAACATTCTTCAACTCGAAGGCAGGATACTTTTTGCAAAGATCAGTAATTTCAAGAACGTTATTCATTCAAAGTCTCCTAAAAAGAATTCAGTCTTAATTTTCCGGGAAAATTTTTGCCATAAGGTCTGTGAACATATTTGAAGGCGGAATGGCAATTCCTTTTTTTTCATCTCCCAGAAGAAGGAGAGTATCTCCAGGTTTGATATTGAAAAGGTCTCTTGCTTCTTTAGGAATAACAATCTGACCCTTTTCCCCAACAGTAGCAGTCCAGGCATGCTTGCCCTTAGGTGTTTTGCCGTCTTTTTTCATAAAACCCCACTAATAATACTAAGTGTGAAAAGTTATACAAATCATACTTTTCCGCAATATTCATGTCAATAAAAAAGGGAACCTTTTCAGGTTCCCTTTCATTTTTATTTCTTATTATTTTCTACAATTTCAGATCCATAACCTTTTTGCCATCAAGAGTTTCAACCACATACTTTCCTTTGAAGCCCTTAACAGTTGCATTTCCATCTGCATCAGTCTTAACAGTTTCTTCTGTATGCCATTCTTTGTGGATAAGGTTGTCCAGTGCAGTATATACAGGTTTTACGCTGCCGTCGCGGTGAATTACTCCACTTGGAGCATTGAGCCACATTCCGTCGGCAAAGTCCCAGATAGTCATGGCCTGTACCAGAGGATGTTCTTCGAACAGGATGCGGAGCATTTCGGTCATCTGTTCAGCCTGGCGTGCTTCGAATTCAGGTTTCGAATCGTCATCTTCGTAATGCCAGTCATTCAGGTCGGTAATGCTTGGAGGAATGAGCGGTCCGGAAACCAGAGTGTTTTCTGTGAAGTGGATCGGGATTCCGAATTTTTCAAAGCGTGTAAGAACTTCTTCCAGTTTTTCACGTCCCCAGTAGCCCTGGTGCTGATGACTCTGAAGTCCGATTGTGTCAATGCGAACTCCGGCGTCCAGACACTTTTCAATCAGTTCAGCATATTTTTCTGACATGTTGAAATCGTTGATAAGGAATGTTCCTTCAGGATTATATTTTACACACTGATCGAACATGGTTTTTACAATGCCTACCTGACCGAGTTCTTTG
>JAZLIM010000053.1:0-14495 GCA_045617385.1 Treponema sp. | reverse complement strand
TCTGATTATATATCAGAACGCATTTCTTTTTCTAGGTTCGGGGTTATTTCTTAATAAAACAAAAAGATATTTAATAATTCAGTAATGACATAATATAATGAAGATATGTCAAACCTTATTGAATATAAACCAAACGAAATTGAAAACCTGAAAGTACGTGGAAGAAACGTAAAGAATGCAGGAAAAAATGAAGGACCTCTTACTCTTTTCTGGGCTGGAAGCGGTATTGAAATAAACGCAAAAACTTCTGAAGTATGGGCAACCATAGAATCAGATTTTGATTCGAATGAAGTGTGGCTCTGTGTTTTTATAAACGGAAGAAAGATTTCCCGTTTTATGGCTCCTAAAGGAGTTTCAGAAGTTTGTCTTTGCAGAAGTCTGAATCCTTCAAAAGAAAACAGAATTTTCCTTATGCGTGATACACAGCCAATGAGCGGGGACCCAGGACAGATTCTGAAAATCCACAGTCTGAAAGTATCAGAAGGAACAGAGTTCCTTTCAGTTCCTGAAGGAAAAATAAAGATTGAATTTGTGGGAGACAGCATTACTTCCGGTGAAGGTCTTGCCGGCTCCCCTGATGAATGGGACTGGATTTCCCAGTGGATTTCAGTTTCTGAAAACTATGCAGTAAAAACTGCCATGGCTCTTGATGCAGACTTCAATATTGAATCTCAGTGCGGCTGGGGTGTTGTAACAGGATGGGACAACAATGTTCACAGTAATATGCCTGAACACTACGAATACGTATGCGGTCTTCAGAACGGGGAATGCCAGGAGAATGCCGGTTCCCGTGAGTTATGGGATTTTTCTTCATTTAAACCGGATATTATTTTTGTAAATCTTGGAACAAATGATTCTTCTTCTTTTTCACAAGCTCCATGGAAAGATCCTGCAGACGGAAAGGAATATAAGATGCGTACCGGAGCTGACGGAAAACCTCTTGAAGAAGATGCCCTGAAAGTTTCTTCCGGAATCTGCAGTTTCCTTAAGAAAATACGTAAAAATAATCCTGATTCCCGTATTGTCTGGGTCTGGGGAATGCTGGATCTGGGAGATTTTGGAAGCTATATTCAGAAAAGTGTGGATATGTTCATTTCAGAAACCGGAGACAAGAACACAGAAACTCTTGTTTTAACATCAATGGAATGTGAAGTTCTTCCTGAAGATAAGGGCAGCCGCGGACACCCGGGACCAAAAACTCATAGAGAAGCTGCAGCAAAGCTTTGTGATTATGTCAAGAAGAATCTCCAAAACTGCTGATTTCTCCAATGAACTTTGCCGAATATCATAAAAAGTGGTATAATATAAAGATAAAGTATTAAGGAGAGACGGAGAGAGAAAAAAAGGGATTGTGAAAATCCTTTCAATGGGGTAACCGAAATGAACGAGAATACACAGAAAAAACAGAGCCTTACGACTAATCTTGGATTTGCGTTTTTTCTTATTATTGCAGCAGTAATGGGACTTCAGCTTTTTCTTGCTGTTAGAGTAATCAAGCGAAACGTAATTCAGGACTTTATCAATTATTCAGCACAGATTACAGATGCACGTGCTTCAGAAATCGATACTCTCTTTAACGGGTATATCAATGACCTGAAAATCTATTCGGACAGCGATGTATGTGCCGAAGGAGATAACGAAGAAGTAATCGACTGGCTTCATGATCATACAAACCTCATGAATTCCGACTATGACTATATGTTCTTCTGCGGACCTGACGGAACAACTTACCGTGATACAGGTCTTGTGGGTGCAAAGGGCGGTATCATTGAACGAAATTACTTTAAGGCCATCATCAACGAAAAGAAAGATTCATATATCGACAACGCTGTTCTTTCAAAAACATCAGGACAGTATGTAGCTCCAGTTACAAGAGCCGCAAAAGACCAGAACGGAAAGATTTTCGGTTTCTTCACTGGTATGCTTAATATCCAGAAAATCTGCGATACACTGCAGAGTGTAAATGTTGGTGAAAAAGGATATCTCTTCCTTACAGACAAAACAGGTCTGATTCTTTCTCACAGAAATCCGAAAATGCTTCTGAATACATTCAAAGACTATCCGGATATTGCAAATCTTCTTAAAGACGGAAAATCAGGCGGAATAAGAACCCGCACTGCAGAAGAAGGTGATGTTTATGTAATCTGTTCACCTGTAAAGAACAGCGGATGGATGGTTGGAATGATTGTTCCGACATCACAGATTCTGGCTGCTTCTACAAGTGCACGTAATATTATTGCAAACTTCATCTTTATTATGGCTGGAGTTCTTCTTGTAACTCTGATACTCACTTTCAAGGTTCTGTTTGGCCGTGTTGCAAAAGTTGGCCAGCTGGTTGAAGGCATTGCAGAAGGTGACGCAGACCTTACAGTCCGCCTGGAAGCAAATAAGAACAATGAAATCGGCCGTGTTACAAATGCCGTAAACCGCTTCATCGATAAGCTTCATGAAATCATCTCAAGAGTTAAGGAATCAAAGGTTGTGCTTCAGGAAGTTGGTGACAGCCTTATTACTGAAATTGATACTACAGGTTCAACAATTACTCAGATTTCAGGAAATATTTCTACAGTACAGGAATCGGTTGATGTTCAGGCTCAGTCAGTAGAAAGTACTGCCGCTGCAGTAACTCGCATTACCGATAATATTCAGTCTCTTGAATCTCTTATTCAGGATCAGGCTTCTTCTGTTATTGAAGCTTCTTCTTCAGTAGAAGAGATGATTGGAAACATCAAGGCTGTAGATAATTCTGTTGAAAAAATGGCAATTGAATTTACACAGCTTGAAAAAGATACTCACGACGGAATTGAAAAGAATACAGTTGTAAACAATCTTATTTCAAAGATTGCTGAACAGTCTTCTTCAATGGTTGATGCAAACGATATTATCCGCAGTATTACAGAACAGACAAACCTTCTGGCTATGAACGCTGCTATCGAAGCTGCTCACGCCGGAGAAGCCGGAAAGGGATTCTCTGTTGTTGCTGATGAAATCCGTAAACTTGCAGAAACTTCAGCTGAACAGTCAGGACGTATCAGCCAGGAACTTCAGAATATTCAGAGCGGTATTGAAAGTGCCGTTCAGGCAGCTTCTGAATCTGAAGTTTCGTTCAACTCTGTAACTTCAAGAATCGGTTCTACAGGTGAACTTGTTACACAGATCCGTGGAGCCATGGAAGAACAGGAAACAGGTTCTCAGCAGATTCTTCTTGCCCTGCGCAATATGAATGATTCAACTTCTGATGTTCGTACTGCTTCTGATGAAATGGCAAACGGAGGTCAGGAAATCCTTAAGGAAGTTAATAATCTGCAGACTGCCATGAATCAGATTAAAACAGCTATGGGTGAAATTAACATTGGTGCCGGAAACATCAGTGAAGCCAGTGAACGCCTTGGTGAAGCTTCTATGAAACTGAAAGATTCCATTGATGATATCGGAAACCAGATCGATACATTCAAGGTGTAAAGAAAGTTCAGCATGGCAACAATTATTGACTATGTAAAATGGAGGGGAGACATTCCTTTTGAAGTGTCTCCCTTCAACAAAATTGACGCATTGATTTTCACCCAGATTTCTTACCTGAGTCTGGGTGATTATGTTCCGGGTGACTTTTCCGAATCTGTCACACTGGAAGATCTTGTAAATAAAATCCCTGAAAAACGTATTCCGCATCTTATGGACGGTCTTGGTTATTTTATCAATAAAGGCTGTTCTGACATTCTTTTTCTGTGTGCAAAATCAAAACGTTTTTCAAAAATCAAAGTAACAGCTTACAGAGATATTTTCAGCCTTCAGAAAGAAGAACAGTTTGCAGCCATGACTTTCCTTCTGGATGACATTTCTGTTGTAACCTACCGTGGTACTGATGAGACAATCATCGGGTGGAAAGAAGACTTTAACCTTGGATATATGGATGAAGTCCCGGCCCAGAGCGACGCTGTTGCATATTTCCGTGAGGCGCTTGAAAAGCTTCCTGGAAAAATGATTCTCACTGGGCATTCAAAAGGCGGGAATGAAGCTTTGTATGCTTCTATCCGTTGTTCTGATTCCGAAAAAGAACGTATCCAGAAAGTCTATAATTTTGACGGCCCCGGGGTGAGTAAGGAAATTCTTGAAAGCGAAGATTACCGCAAGGTGGAAGAAAGAATTCTTTCTGTTTATCCTGAATGCTCGATTGTGGGAATGATCTTTAATCATCCTCCAAAATTTGAGATTGCAAAAAGCGATGAGTTTATTGTAATGCAGCACGATGCTTTCTCATGGGAAGTTCTGGGAACAGAATTCGTTCTGCAGGAAGATTTTACCGAAGAAAGCAGGTTCTTCCACAAGACTTTCAATGAATGGAAAGAAAGCCTTCCCCCTGATCAGATAAAAGAATTTGTAGATACGATTTTTGGTGTTATACTTAACACAGGTGCAACTTCGGTAAACGATTTTAATGATGAAAAGCTCCAGTATTCTGCCAAAACCGTTCACGAAATGCATAAAGTGGATTTCAAAAAGAGAATTGAAATCCTAAAAGTAGCGAATATGTTCCTTAAAGCAGGAAAGGGAAACTTTCCGCTTTTCGATGTATTCAAGAATCCCCTTATGCAATAGAGAGTTTTTTTATGGATGAGACAATTACAACAAACAGTCCTGTTGGAAAACAGCTTGATAAAATCAACAGCTCAAAGAATGCTTCATACCTTATGTTCAACAACAAGAAAATCAGTCTTGTTGCAAAAATTACCATAGGACGTGATACATCAAATGACATTGTTGTAGACAATAAACTGGCAAGCCGTAAGCATGCCATAATCCAGAAAATCCGTGATGCTTATTTTCTGAAAGACGAAAACAGTACAAACGGAACTTTCGTAAATTCAATCCGTATCCCGAAAGACAAATATGTAAAGCTGAATGTGGGAGACCAGATTCAGATCGGGACTATGGTATTTGTAATCTCCTGAGTTTTACATGAACACTTCATATTTCAAACTTTCCGCGCTTCCTTCACATAAAGAAATTTTTTCTCTTACAGAAAAAATGTGCGATATTCTTGATGGAGAAACTGCTTTTTACAGACCTCTTGATAAAGAAGGGAAACCTGGCGGGCTTCTGGATTTTTCTGAAAATCCTAAGCCTGTTGTTATTGTTCCCGATCTTCATGCCCGTTCCGGTTTCCTGAAAAATATTCTTGATTACCAGATTTCGGTTGTACCGGAGTTTCTTGATACGCGAACAAATGAGACAGTTCTTTCTGCTCTTGAAAAGGGGCTTCTTCATCTGGTATTTCTGGGGGACGCACTTCATTCAGAAAAGACTACCAAAGTCCGGTGGCTCCTTGCCGAAAAAGACTATAAGAATGAAATCTATTCCGGGACATCCATAAAAGAAGAAATGACTGAAGGGCTTTCACTTCTTATGGAGCTTTTTGAACTGAAGACGAATTTTCCGGATTCTTTCCACTTTTTGAAAGGGAACCATGAAAACATTATGAATGTAACTGAAGGCGGAGATTTTGCCTTCAGAAAATACGCAGACGAAGGAAATATGGTAAAAGCATTTGTGTCTGATTTTTACGGAGACGATGTTCTTTATCTTCTTTCCTGTTATGAAAAGGCACTTCCTCTTGTTTACTGCGGGAAAAACTGCTGTATTTCCCATGCTGAGCCTTTAAGGGGATTTTCAAAGGAAGAAATCATTGATGCCCGAAATGCTTCGGCAGAAATTGTTTATGGTCTTACCTGGACTAAAAATGATGAGGCTCACCCTGGCAGTGTAAGCAAAACAATTGAGAATCTTGGGCTTTCTTCTGAAACAGTACGCTGGTTTTCCGGCCATCGTACTGTTCAGGAAGATTATTTAACACGACAGAACGGAATGCTGTATCAGATTCATAATCCCCGTAACCAGAATATTTTTCTTGTTCCTGTGAATGAAAAATTTGATCCTTCAAAACATATAATCGGAGTTGGAAGATGAGTGATGAATTTCCACCAATGATCGGTAAGTACAAGATTCATGGAATTGTTGCCAAAGGCGGAATGGGCGTTGTTTACAAAGCAATGCATCCTTCCCTGAAGCGCTATGTTGTAATCAAAAAGTTTACTGCCCGTGGCCGGGGTGCTTCTTCCAATGCGGAACGATTCAAAAGGGAAGCCCAGATTCTTCTTGATCTGCAAAGCCCGTACATTGTTCACCTTTTTGACTATTTTACCGAAGGCGGGTACCGCTACATGGTTGAAGAACTTGTAGATGGAATGGCCGTGGACAAGATCATCAAAAAACAGGTTCAGGTGCCTGTTCCTCTTGCAATGCTTCTTATTCACGATGCCTGTAACGGCCTGAAATATGCTCATTCCAAAAAGGTAATTCACCGCGACATCAAGCCTGGAAACATTCTTGTTTCTAAACGCGGTGAAATAAAGATTACCGATTTTGGAATTGCCAGCGATGAAAACGAAAGGGAAGATAATCTGACTCAATCAGGAGTTGCTCTTGGAACTCCTGCCTATATGCCTCCTGAACAGTTTGATGACAGTTCTACTGTAGATAACCGTGCAGATATTTATGCCCTTGGTATTACTCTTTACGAAATGATTACAGGTACAAAACCTTACCCTGGAGAATTTACTGTTGAGAATATCCAGAGAATCAAAAAGGGAAAATACATCAAGCCTCGGAAAATTGATAAAACCATTCCTTCAGAAGTGCAGAAACTGATTGCAAAAATGATCTGTCCGAAGGCTAAGCGCCGCTACAAGACAATCGAGCAGGTTTTGAAAGATGTAAAGAAGTATTTAAGGCATTACGATATGCATGAACTCAGAGTTCAGCTTGCCCGTTGTGTTACTGTGGATACGACTTACAAATTCGGAGAAAAAGTTTTTGAACCTAAAGACCGCAGAAAACGTATTGCAAGAAAAATTATAATATGGGCTGCACTCTGTGGAACGGCATTCTTTGGATTATGGAAGGCAGGACTTATTCATAGAACAGTATTGAGTTCCATTTACAGCCCGGTGAATATTGAAATTGCAATGCCGGTTTCAGTATTTGAATCAGGCAAATTTGATCTTCCTGTTCGTGCTACCTTCTATGAAAATGACGGAAATGAAATTCCTGAAGTGGAAGGAACTGCCCGTGAGTTTTCTGTAAAAGGCTCAAGATTCTATGAAAAGATTCTGATGGTGCCTGAAGTAAAGGTGAGCCGTTCAAGCGGAACAAATACCATTTACAATATCCGTCCGGTTTATCTAAAAAACGGCGACTATCGTGTAAAGATTGTTGCAGGGCCTTATGTACGGTGGAAGAGTTTTACTGTAAAGGATGAAAAGATTCTTCTTGATGTGGATTTCCTTAAGAACATGAAACGTCAGCTAAAGATTCACACTTATGCTTATGATGCGGAAACTTCAGAAGATATTTCTGAAAATACCCAGTTTGAGATTCTGTATAAGGGAGCCTTTGTGAACCGCGAAAGCATTCCGGAAAATGAACTGGTTTCCGGAACTGTCTGGAAGATCAGAGCTTCTGCGGAAGGCTACAGAAGTGAACTTTATTCACTTCTCATAGACTGGTACCAGGATGAACTGTTTGTTACAGCAGAACTCTGGCGTAATGAGGAAAATTAAACTTCAAGAGTGCCAAGTACTTCTGTTTTATCGTCAGAGTAATCAGTATTGTTCTTGAATCTTGGGCTGTCGGCTTCGTTGTCAAACCAGACAACAGTGTTGCTGTCAGCCTTTGTTTTTTTAGGTGAAGCTTTCTTTTTTGATGTTTTCTGTACAGTCATGAAAGAAACAAGACTTCCGCAAAGTCCACCGGCAATGTTTATGAACATTGGAATAAGGTTTGCGCTTCCGTTCCCTGAAATCTCAATGACAGAAAGAATCACAGCCAGAAAAATGCTGTTCAGTGAAAGCTGGTTCTTTTTGAGCCCGTTGAAAAAACGCAAGAAAATCATGAGCCAGAGGACTGATTCCGCACCGCTCATTCCGGTAGTACAGAAACATGCTGCCAGAACTCCTGAAAATACGTCGGAAAGCAGAATCATGATTGCAGTAAAGGCTGTTCCATAGTTAGTTTCAATCTCCGGGGTAATAAGAAGGAGCATGGCAAGAACTGTCCAGGAAGCGGTAGTTCTGAATGCGAAAATATGGGTAAAAATCTTCAGAATGCACAGAGGGTTCGAAAATGAAAAAGGAGAACTGCCGTTCTGTGCAGTTGGGGTTGAGAATAAATCGTAGAGATTAAGACCAGGAATAAAGCGATTTATAAGGAAAATAATTGTAGAAACAAGTGCAATTAACAGTATAATAATAGAATCAAAGTTTATTTTGAGTTTCGATTTTTTAGCCATACTTATGTATCGGCAGAATTTGTGGAAAACTATGAAATTCTTTGTTAGTATATGATTCGACCTGTTTGGTGGAGGAAAAAATGGTTATTCGCGAATCTGCAGAGATGTATATGGAAACTATTCTTGTTCTCGGGAAGAAAGGCCCTGTACATGCAGTTGAAATTGCCCGTTCCCTTGGAATTTCAAAGCCTTCTGTAAGTGTTGCAATACACAATCTTGAAGCCGAAGGATTTATTCTTATAGATGAAGAAGGACATATTTCTCTCCGTGAATCGGGCCGGGAAATTGCAGAAAGAATCTTTGAACGTCACACAATTCTTACAGAATTCTTTCAGAAAATCGGAGTCAGTGAAGATACCGCAACTCAGGATGCATGTAAGATCGAGCATGACATCTCTGACGAAACTTTTGAAAAAGTAAAAGAGCTTATTAAAAAACTATAATATATTGAGGCAACTTATGAACAACAGAATGGAAATTGGAGAACAGCTTGAAACTACTGTTCTTGCTATTCAGAAAGACTGCGTTTTCATTAACCTGAACGCAAAAAGCGATGGAATCTGTGATACTGCAGACTTCCTGGACAAAGACGGAAATCTTACAATAAAAGAAGGGGATACTGTAAAAGTATTCTTTATCGGGCTTATCAACGGTGAAATGCGTTTTACAGCAAAAATTGCCGGCGACAAAGCTGATAATTCAATGATTGAAAATGCTTTCAATTCAGGGATCCCTGTTGAAGGTCATGTTGAAGCCGAAAGAAAGGGCGGATACGATGTAAAAATCGGAAATGCCCGTGCTTTCTGTCCTTACTCTCAGATGGGTTACCGCCAGAAGGAAGAAGCTTCATGGTATGTTGGAAGAACTCTTCCTTTCATCATTACTGAATACAAGAACGACGGAAAGAATATTCTTGTTTCCAACAGAATGATGGGAGAACGCCAGCATCAGGAAAGTCTTGAAGCTCTGGCAAAAGAAATCACAGAAGGCGCCGTTGTTGAAGGTACTGTAGAATCAGTTCAGAACTTTGGTGCTTTTGTAAACGTAAAAGGCTTCAGAACCCTTCTTCCTGTTTCAGAAATCCAGTACGACAGAGTAGACGATATTTTCAGTGTTATTTCTGAAGGTCAGAATGTTCGTGCTAAAGTAATCCGCTGTGACTGGAAAAACGAAAGAGTTTCAATCAGTGTTAAGGCTCTGCTTGATGATCCTTGGACTTCTGCTGCCCAGACACTTAATAAAGAAACAAAGTATGACGGAAAAATTGTTCGTGTTGCAGACTTCGGTGTGTTCGTAAATCTTGCAAAAGGAATAGACGGGCTCGTCCACATCTCTGAGCTGGACGGCGTTAATAAGAATACAAACATCAAGAAGATGTTCAAACCGGGCGATGAAATGTCTGTTGTCATCAAGGAGATTGATGCAGAAAACAAACGTATCGCCCTTGTTCCTGCAAGTTCAGCAGAGCAGGATCTTAGTGCTGCAAAATACATGAACTCGCAGAAGGAAGATGACGGAGACAGTTACAATCCGTTTGCAGGACTTCTCTAGTTTTCCTGTGTTCCTTTTACACTAATCCAGAATTCCGGACTGTCCAGGTAGTATTTTTTGAATACTCTGAGAATATCCTCAGCCTGAACGGCCCGGATTTTTTTTGCCAGATTATCCATTGCGTACTGATCATCAAAGAGATACAGCCCTGAAAGAATACGGCTTGCTCTTCCACGGGTAGTTGCCTGTGAAGAATAGGTACTGTTGATCAAAGTGTTCTTGTAGCTTTCAAGTTTTCCGGCCATTTCTTCAAAAATAAAAGATCCGTCTTCTTTTGTTCCTGAAATGATTTTTCCTTCCGCCATAATCTGCCGGGCTTCAGCCATATAATCCCTGATGTTTTCAAAGTCTGAGCAGCGGTAGATTGTTTCGAATGCTACGTTTGCCTGGTTTCCATAAGACATTGTGTAAGGAGAATAACAGGCACCGTGCTTTGTACGGATTACGCTGAACATGATCTGGTCGTAAATGCTGGAAGCAAGAGTAAATGCCATGTAATCATCGCCCGTTACAGGTTCTGCAAGAACAACACGGGCAACATGGCCGGATGTACCGGCAGAAGGGTGTTCCAGTTCAAGTGGTTCGGATGGCAGTTCTTTTAGAACCGGTACAGAAGTCTCTTTCAGACTTTCTTTGTCTGCCTGAAGTGTTCCGAGTGTCTTGTTCAGCATATCCAGAAGTTTTGCTTCATCATAATTGGTAACTGCAATTACAGAGATTCTTGCAGCGTTCATGTCTTTTTTATGGAGTTCATCCAGAGCTTCAGGACTGAAATGTTCCAGTGATAATCCTGTTGGAGATGCCTTAACATTGAACGGATGGTTCTGGTAAATCATCTGGTCTGCAAAGTAGAACATCATGGAAGCTGGATCATTCATTTTGGACTGCATTTCCTGCTTGTGGTTGTTCATTGCAATGTCCCACTGAGTTTTAGAAAACTTTGGATTCATAAAACAGTCCAGAAGAATCGGAAGTGAATCTTCCAGGTAGTAATCAATACAGCTGAGACTTAAGGAAGCGTTCAGAGAACCGGCCGCACCTGAAATAGAAGCGCTTGTTTTATAGTGCCAGTTTTCTATATCCTCAAGACTGTAGTTTTCTGATTCCAGTGCCATAAGAGAGAACATGGTGTTTTCAAGTCCTGACTGAGTTTCATCAAGATAAAATACACCGCCTTTTACTGAAATTGAAATGTAATCGATTCTGTTTGAATCGTTCGGGAAAAGGTATACCGGGATGCCGTTTTCCAGTGTATGGGTTTTGAGTTTATTTTCTCCTGCAAAAAGCGAAAACGAAACGAAAGCTGCAAGAATCAATACTGTAATTTTTTTGATCATTTCCTATTCTCCTTTTTTGTTGAACCAATAAGCATCTTCCTGGTTTACTTCTATGTATCCTGGAAGTTCGTCTTTGAGCGTTTCATAATACAGATCCTTGTTTACGTGGAGCGTAACAAGAGGTGTTTTTGTGTTTATGTATTTTTCAAGAAACTTCTCGATTTCAGAGCTTCCGATTTTATGAAGGTTATCTGAATAAGTGTAGAAGTATTCTTCATCACAGCAAGTCCACCAGAAGCGCAGTGAAGAAAGAAGTGATGTGGCTGTTTCCTGTTCATAGATACGGTCATTGAGAATTTTCTGGCGAACAATTGAAAGCTGTTCTACGGAAAGAGGTGAATCATCGGGAATCATTTCGTGGAGCAGGGAAGGAATCTGTTCAAGAAGAATTTCTACCCGTTCTCCTATGGCAACTTCCGGATTCATCATTACGGATTCTGCTGTGATGGCACCAAGATATTTTCTTGTAAGGTAACTGAAGCTTGTATAATCGGCTCTTGGAATTCCAAGAGATCTGTTCTGGAGAAGTCCCTGTTTGTAGAAGCCTGAAGGATCCTGAACAAGAGTAAGAAGTACGTCGGCTGCATAGGTGTCTTCAACGTCAAATGCAGCATCAGGTCCGCGCCAGTCTATGTCTACAATTGCGTAAGAAGGTGAAACCTTATCGTTTGGAACTACACGGTAGACAGGAGTTCCGTCCTCCTTTTTGAAAGGATCCTTATCAAGCTGTCTGATTTCCTTTGCCCATGGATCTTTTCCCTTTTTCCAGGAACCGTAATATTTTTCTACCATTTTGAAAACTTCTTCAGGATTTACGTCTCCTCCAACAAAAAGGGCACAGTTATTCGGAATGTAATACTGCTTCTGGATTTTCTTCAGCTGGGCTACTGTGGCATTTCTTATGTTGTCAGGATTTCCTGAAGGATCAGAAAGCCATGGAGCTTCGTGGTAGATTCGCTTTCTGTAATCATAAGAAGCAATATACGACGGATCTGAGCTGTTAGCTGTTATTTCAGAAAGAACAACCTGTTTTTCGTCTTCCAGTTCACGTTTATCCATAAGTGGATTCCGTATAGCCTGATTCCAGAAATCAAGACCTTCTTCAATTTTGTCGGAAGGTACTGTAAAGAAATAGTTAACATATTCCATTGATGTGGAACCGTTCCAGTTTGCAACACCCAGGTCTGTAAGTGCATTCTGGATTTCTTCTGAAGTCCGGAATTTCTTGTTTCCTTTGAACATCATGTGTTCATAAAAATGGAAAAGTCCTGAATTTTCAGGAACTTGTGAAATCCCGCCGGCCCTTACTGCAATTTCAATATATGCAAGAGGTACTGTGTGGTTTTCTGCTACAAATACAGAAAGTCCGTTTTTCAGCCTGCGGCTGTAAAGGTTTTCTATTGGGGTAGATTCTGCAAAAATCAGGGTTCCTGAAAAGCAGAAACAAAGAAGAGCGATTTTTAGAAACTTTTTCATGTGTACTTCCTTATATTATTAACAGATGGGATATAAAAAGATTACTAAAAAGCAATCTCTTTATCAAATAAAATAGTTTATTACTATATTAAAGTTGTAAAAATATAACAATTTTATGTAAAAACATTTCATTTTTTTGTGAAAAGGGTAAAATAGCGGTCATGGAATTAGCTTTAGGTAAAACAAATTACAGACAGGTATGTTCAATGCTCAAACTGATTTATCAGCGTCCGGGCATTACACGTAAAGATGTGGGTGATACACTCTGCATCGACAGAGCAATGGTAACTCATATTTTCAATTATCTTGTTTCAAATAACTGGGTCGTTTCACAGGAATCTACGGCAAAAAGACTTCCACTTGTACTTAATAACGACCGTATTTATGCGGCAGGAATTGAACTTCAGCCGGAATCCCAGGTTATTGTTGTAACAAATCTGAGCGGAGAAATTGTTTTCACAGAAAGCTTCTCAGACAATGTTGAAGATCTCAATGATTTTCTTTCAAAAAAAGCGGTTCCGGTTCTTGCCGGCTCTGGATACAAACTTGCCGGAATTGGTATTGCGGTTCCAGGAATTGTACGACAGACCGACAATACAATCCTCAGATCTGTTCCTTTCAAGCAGAATGAAGTCCTGAAACTTCCTGAAACATACGAAATAAACGGTGAAGAAATTCCGGTATTCATTGATAATGACGTTCGCTGCTGGGGATGGGGAAAAGTTGCCTTTGATAAAGAACGGGATGATTTCCTTGTGGTAATCCAGCATTACATTGAAGATAAAGATGATGCAGACGCTTTCTCTCGAATTTCCGGGGGCGGTTCGATTTTTGTAAACGGGAATCCGTGGCGCGGAGCTCATGGCTGTGCCGGTGAACTTCCGGGCTTTTTCCGTCTTGAAGAATTCGGACCAAAAGGTCTGCATATTCCTTACGATAAAAAACTGAAAATGAAGAATGACCCTGAAACTAAGACCGGGGTTTTCAAGAATGCAGCAATGATTGTCAGCTATATTGCAACTGTCTGCGACGTAAAGAAAGTTTATCTTTCCGGCTTTGAAGTTTTTGATTCAATTGATCTTCACCGCCAGCTGCAGACTTATCTTGCACAGTACAGATTCTATCCTGACTTTCAGAATACGGATATCTTCATTCAGAAGTCCCGTTCCACTGATACTGCCCGCGGTGCGTCAGGTTTTGTTTTTGAAGAACTGATCGTCCGTCCTACAGAAAACGAAGAAATTGAAAGCCGGCTTATTGTAAGAAAATAGCATTAAATTTCAGAAAATATTATAGTTTTGCTTATATGTCGGAAAAGTTTTTTACAAAGTAAACAGCGCAAAAAAAAAGCCTTCCATTTCTGGAAGGCTTTTTGTTCTTAAATGGGCCCTTCGACAAGCTCAGGGACCATTTGTCTATATTAGAGTACAGGCTTCATAGCTGTCATGTAAGCTCTAAGCTTGCGTCCTACAACTTCGATCGGGTGGTTGCGGATTTCAGCGTTTACATTTACCAGTTCACCGTTGTTTACAGAGCAGTCTTTGAGTTCAAGTCCTTTACCAATAACATCTGTGTGGAGTTTTGGCATAAGGTCTTTTGCCATCATTGGAGCTGCAACGCGAGCGAAGAGGTAGCATCCGTATTCAGCTGTATCAGAAATAACTTTGTTCATTTCGTACAGACGTTTGCGGTCGATAAGGTTTGCAATAAGAGGAACTTCGTGGAGTGATTCGTAGTAAGCAGATTCTTCTTTGATACCAGCGTCAACCATTGTTTCGAATGCAAGT
>JAZLIM010000052.1:0-14837 GCA_045617385.1 Treponema sp. | reverse complement strand
TTTCACTTCATCTTTACTGAAAGCAAACTGAAGAACTTTCATTCCTGGAAGTCCTGCAGTATCACGGAGTTCTGCAACTTCTTCTGTAATAACTCCAAGGTCTTCTGCAATGATAGGAATATCGCCAAGCTTCTTTTTGATAGCTTTAAATAAATCAAGGCCAGGACCTTTTACCCATTTTCCGTACATGGCTGTATCGTCTGTGGCTGGAACTGACCAGTAAGCTTCAAAGCCGCGGAAGTGGTCAATGCGGATGCAGTCTGTAAGTTCAAGAACACGTTTGATTCTTGCAATCCACCAGGCGTAATTTGTTTTCTTCATGGCATCCCAGTCGTAAAGAGGGTTACCCCAAAGCTGGCCTGTGGCACAGAAATAATCAGGAGGAACGCCGGCTACAGCTTTTGGATGGGCTTCTTCATCCAGCTGGAAAAGGCTCTGGTTTGCCCATACGTCGGCACTGTCAGGAGCAACGAAGATCGGGATGTCGCCGATAATCTGGATACCGTTTTCGTTTGCATATTTTTTTATTTCTGACCACTGGGAATCAAAGAAGAACTGGATCACTTTGTAAGTTTCAATTTCGGCTTTATGTTCTGTCTTCCATTCTTTGATGGCTTCTTCTTCGTGGTTTTTAAGTCCTTTTGGCCAGTAGAAATTCCATCTTGAATCGGCAGGTTTTTCTTCGGCAGCTTTTTTGTCATAAAAAGATTTGATGCTCATGAAAAGAGCAAAGTTGTCCAGCCATGCAGCCTTTTCTTTGCAGAAGGTTTTGTATGCGGATTTGTCTTCATCCTTTGCATTTGAAAGAAAGTATTCTGCACATTTTGCAAGGACAGGCATTTTCCACCAGACAACGGCACCGAAATCTACATTGCCGTCGGCCTTGATGAATTCTGCAGGTTTAATTTCTTTCTTGTCTGCCCAGCCTTTTGCGGCAAGTTTTTCGAGATCGATAATCAGCGGATTTCCTGCAAAGGTACTGAACGATGCGTATGGAGAATCTCCGTAACCTGTTGGACCCAAAGGAAGAATCTGCCAGAGGCTCTGGTCTGCAGCTGCCAGCCAGTCTATGAATGCAAAGGCCTGGTCACCAAGTGTACCGATGCCTTCTTTTCCGTAAAAAGAAGTAGGGTGGAGAAGAACTCCGCTTTTTCTTGTGAATGTCATATTTACCTCAAAATGTTTTCTAATTATACAGCAAAAAGTTTATGCCAGAAACAAAAAAAGACTGCCCTTCAGGACAGCCTTTCTGTTGTTTTATACCATGAAATTTATGAAAGTGATTTTTCTACAGCCTTGTGAAGTTCAGTCATCTGAACAGGCTTTCTGAAGAAGTAATCAACTCCGTAGTTCTTTACCTTTGGTTCAACTTCTGAATCCATAAGACCTGTTACAACGATTACCTTTGGCTTTCCGTACTGTTCTGTTTCGTGAATCTTGCGGCAAAGCTCAAGACCGTTGATGCCAGGAAGATCGATATCAAGGATAATGCAGCGTGGGTGTGTAGATGACATCAGAACGCCGGCTTCAAAACCGTCGTGGGCTGAAGAAATCTTAAGTTCAGGCATGCGTTCTGCAATGAATTTTACAACGACAGAATTGAATGCAACATCATCATCAATAACCAGAAGAGAATTTTCCGGATTCTGAATGCTTGCACTGCATGAATCTATGAGGGTCTGCGGAATGTACATTTTGCGTTCGCGCATGAAAGCAAGAAGATCTCCGGGATATACGCGATACTGTCCGCCAGGTGTTTTGAAGGCTTTTAAATGTCCTGTATTAATCCAGTTGATTGCAGTCTGATTTACAACTCCACAAATGTTTGCAACTTCAAGTGCAGAAAAAACTACAGGTTTAGCGTCTTTCTTTGCCATGGAATCCTCCGTATAAAAATCGTATCTCCATTATAACCAAAATGTCTATAAAAATCCACTAAAAAGTTGGAGAGATAGCTCATAATTGAGAAAAAACTGCGAATTTTACAGAAATTAGCTGATAAAATTTGTTGAATTTCATTTTGAACTTTAGTATTATTAAAGAAATTAAATAGCACTAAACTTTTTTAGGAGATTTTATATGAAAAAGACAATCGCTTTGATTCCTGGTGACGGAATCGGACCTGATGTTGTAGCAGAAGCAGTAAATGTTCTGAATGCTGTAGGAAACAAATTCGGACACGAATGGACTTATAAAAACGTAATTGCCGGTGGTGTTGCAATCGACAAGTTCGGCAACCCTCTTCCAAAGGATCAGCTTGATATCTGTCTGAAAGCAGATTCTTGTCTGCTTGGTGCTGTTGGTGGTCCAAAATGGGATGATGTTGATCCTTCAATCCGCCCTGAAAAAGCACTTCTGGGACTCCGCGGAGGAATGAAAGTTTACGCTAACCTTCGTCCTGCAGTTATGTTCCCACAGCTCAAAGCTGCTTGTCCTCTTAAAGACGAAATCGTTGGTGAAGGACTTGATATCCTGATTGTTCGTGAACTTACAGGTGGTATCTACTTTGGTGACAGAGGAACAGCAATCGACGGACGCTCTGCATACGATACAGAAAAATACACTTGGGAAGAAATTGAACGCATCGTTCGCCTCGGTTTCAAATCAGCTCAGGGCCGCCAGAAGAAGCTCTGCGTTGTAGACAAGGCAAACATCCTGAACTCAAGCCGCCTCTGGCGCAAAGTAGCTGAAACAGTTAAATCAGAATATCCTGATGTAGAACTTAGCTACCTTTACATCGATAACGCTGCAATGCAGCTTGTACGCAACCCACGCCAGTTCGACGTTATTGCAACATCAAACATGTTCGGTGACATCCTTTCAGACGAAGCTTCACAGATTACAGGATCTATCGGTATGCTGGCATCTGCTTCTGTTGGAAACGGAACAGGCCCTGGCCTTTACGAACCAATCCACGGTTCAGCTCCTGACATCGCAGGAAAGAACCTGGCTAACCCTCTGGCAACTATCCTTTCTGCTGCAATGCTCCTGCGCTTTGATTTCAAGCTTGAAGAAGAAGCAAAAGCAATTGAGAACGCAGTTCAGGCTGTTCTTGATGAAGGCTGGAGAACTGGTGACATCGCTGGTGATATCGAAGCTGTTAAGGCTGCCGGTAAACTGGTTGGTACAAAAGAAATGGGGAAACTGGTTGTAGATCACATCTAATCAGTTCTCAATAAATTTTGTCACACGAATTCGGGATGACTAACGTCATCCCTTTTTATTTTTAAAATAAATCAATAAAAACAGAATTCATATTCAAAATGATTTCTTTTCAATGGTGTGATTAATTAAAAATGATTTTGCGTTAGCAAAATCGAATCGGCGTGGCAATTTCCGTTACAAAAAACTATATTTTGTGGGCAAGCTTAAACGGTAGAAATTTACCATTTCTGTAGAAAATTATTCTTACATTAATTCCTGATGTTGCTATAAAATATATTCAGTGAAAACTTATTTTTTCGGAGTAATGTCATGGAAATGAACAAATATGAAGAAGAACACATTGCGGCTTTAAGACCTTATCTTGCTGAATGTACAGTCCTTTTGAAATCAAACGGAGACTTTCCTCTTTCTGCACCGGGGAAGATTGCCCTTTATGGAAGCGGTGTACGCAAGACTCTCAAAGGTGGAACCGGTTCTGGAGAAGTAAACTCACGTTTCTTCCATACTGTGGAAGAAGGATTCGAAGCTGCCGGTTTTGAAATCACATCAAAGGCCTGGCTCGATGAATATGACAAAATCTACGCAGAAGCAAAGCATGCTTTCCGCATTAAAATAAACCGTGAAGCAGATGAAGCAGGCCGCCCGGTAATCAGCTACGCCATGGGTGCCGTAATGCCCGAACCGGATTACAATCTGCCGGTGGACGCCGAAGGGGACACAGCAGTTTATGTTCTGGCCCGCATTTGTGGTGAAGGTTCCGACCGTGCCGTGTGCGAAGGCGACTGGCTCCTTTCGAAAACTGAAATCCGCGACATTACTGCAATTGCTGCAAAATACAAAAAATTCATGCTGGTTCTGAATACAGGCGGACCAGTTGATCTTTCGCCGGTTCTTGATAAAGCCGGAAATATCCTTATTCTTTCACAGCTTGGTGTGGAAACAGGTGACGCACTGGCCGACATCATTCTTGGAAAAGGAAATCCGTCGGGAAAACTTACAACAACCTGGGCTTCTTATGAAGATTATCCTGACTTTGCCGAATTCGGCGGATACGATGACACACGGTACAAGGAAGGCGTGTACGTTGGTTACCGCTATTTTGATTCAGTAAAGAAAGCTCCAATGTTTCCTTTCGGTTTTGGGCTGAGCTATACAGACTTTGAAATTCTTGAGCCGGAAGTAAAGGCTGAAGGAACAAAGATTTCTGTAAACGTAAAGGTTCTGAACAAGGGCAAGGTTTCAGGAAAGGAAACCGTTCAGGTTTATGTTTCTGTTCCAAACGGAAAGCTGGACCAGCCATATCAGACTCTGGCAGCATTCGGAAAAACACCGCTTCTTGAATCCGGGGCTTCTGTTGTCATGAGCGTTTCATTTAATATGGAAGAAATTGCTTCTTACAGCGAAGAACTTTCGTCATATCTTCTTGAAAGCGGAAATTACGTTGTAAGAGCCGGAAACTCAAGCCGTAATACAAAAGCAGTCTGCCAGCTTTGTCTTCCTGAAACAGTAATAATCCGGGAAGTAAAAAATGTATTCGGAAAGCCTGACTTCAAAGACTATGTTCCTGAATGTAAAACGGAAGAGACTGAAGGAATTCCTTCAGTTACAGTTCAGGCTTCTGCCTTCAGAAAGGAAACCTGTAAGTACACTACAGAATACGAAATTGATCCTGCAGTAACAAAGCTTACCGATGAAGAACTTGCAAAACTCAATATGGGATTCTATCACGAAGAAGACTATATGACTCAGGTTGTAGGGAACTCAGGAAGTATTGTTGCCGGTGCTGCCGGAGAAAGCTGCAGCGTGGGAGATATTCCGGGAATGTCTCTGGCCGACGGTCCTGCCGGTGTACGCATCTGCGAAAAATTCTACCGTGACGGAAACAGAAGTCAGGGAATAACAAATCAGCTTCCTGCTTCTTTCATGGATCTTCTTCTGGAAGAAGAAGCGGAAGAAATTTATAGAAAGCAGAGAGAACTTGAAAAAGGAAAGAACCTTGAATATCAGTACGCAACTGCAATTCCTATTGGAACTGCAATTGCCCAGAGTTTCAACACCGCTTTTGCAGAACTTTGTGGTGACATCGTAGGAGATGAAATGGCACGCTTTGGTGTACACCTGTGGCTTGCTCCTGCTTTGAATATTCACCGCAACGTTCTTTGCGGAAGAAACTTTGAATACTATTCTGAAGACCCTCTTGTTTCCGGTCGTATGGCCGGTGCCATTACAAAGGGTGTTCAGAAACACAAAGGCTGCGGAGTTACAATCAAACATTTTGCCGGAAACAATCAGGAAAAGAACAGAACTTCAAGCAACAGCCAGGTAAGCGAAAGAACAATGCGTGAAATCTATCTTCGCGGATTTGAGATCTGTGTAAAGGAAGCAAATCCACTTTCTGTAATGAGCAGCTACAACCTGATTAACGGTCGCCATACTTCGGAACACCAGGGGCTCATAAATGACGTTCTCAGAAACGAATGGGGCTTTGAAAATCTTGTAATGACTGACTGGATTATCCGTGGCGGAATGATTCCGGATGATGCAAAGTACAAGAGCCCGACACCTTGGGGAATTGCAAATGTGGGTGGTGATCTGTTCATGCCTGGAAGCCGTGATGACTACAATCAGCTGCTTGAAGGTCTTAAGGCAGGAAACGTAAGCCGTCACCAGCTGGAAATGAATGCAACCCGCACACGCCGCATAGCCCGCCTTTTGAACGGACTTTAATATCTTATGTCATAATCCCTGCTTTTGTGGTATACTTAGTGTTCAGGGTAGGGATTATGACAAAAGTCTTAGCACAACTTCTGCCGTCTTTTGAACACACTGTTGTGGCAGCAGACGGCTCTCCGATTTCAGATCTTTCTGACATTCAGAATATTCCTGTTTCAAATCTTGTTTTTGATTCAAGACAGGTTACCAAAGAATCGCTTTATTTTGCTCTTCCGGGAACTCACGTTGACGGAAATGTTTTCATTCCTGATGCAATTTCAAAAGGCGCCAGTGCTGTAGTTTTTCAGGGTAAACTTTCAGAACAGATAAAAGAACAGACTGCAAAGGCAATTATTGCCAGAAGCATAAACAATGCCTTTTCTTCAGATACAGTAAAGTTTTCTCCGGTTCTTATAAAAGTTCCTGATGCCCGTTTTTCTATGGCTCCGGTTTCTGACTGTTTCTACGATTCGCCTTCAAAGCGCCTGGTAGTTATTGGTGTTACGGGAACCGAAGGAAAGAGTTCAACTGTTTCTTTCATCTGGCAGCTGCTCCGTGCATGCGGAAAGAAAGCCGGATTCATTTCTACTGTAGAATATTCTTTTGGTGGAGAAGCCGTTCCGAATCCTCAGCATCAGACTACACCTGAAGCTCCGATCATCCAGCACCACCTGAACGAAATGCTTGATAACGGCTGCGAATATGCAGTTGTGGAATCTTCAAGCCACGGGCTTTCTTCCAAACTGAACAGACTTGGAAACGTGGTTTTTGACTGCGGCGTTTTCATGAACGTTACCCTTGAACACCTGGAGTTCCATAAAAACTTTGAGACTTACCGCAGTGACAAAGCAAATCTTTTCCGTGCACTTGATAAATTCAGTCACATAAAGAAAATCGGGGGAGTGGAGAAGGAAGTTCCTTCTGTTGGAATTGTAAACCTTGAAGATCCTTCTGCCGCCTATTTTGCAGAGGCAACAAGAAAAACCGTTTACGGTTACACAAGTCTCGGGAAGGCCGGAAAGGCTGCAGCTGAAGGTTCTTCTCCTGTAGAACTTCCTGCAATTCCTGAGGGCATGTCATACATGACAGCCTCTTCCATTGTGGCCGAAAAAGACGGAATCTCTTTTGACTTTACATTCACCGGGGAATCAGAAAAGACTGTTTCTGTAAAAGCAGCCCTTCCTGGCGCCTTTAATACATACAATCTTATGGCTTCAATTCTTGCAGTTTCAAGCGTTACAGGATTAAGTCATGAAGAAGTAGCTCAGAAAATTCCGGCTCTCGTTCCGATTAAAGGACGCATGACCGTAATAAATGAAGGCCAGCCTTTTGAACTGATTGTGGATTACGCACACACACCTTCAAGTTTTGAAACAATCTTCCCGCCGGTAAGAAAACGCTGTAAGGGAAAGATGATATGTGTGTTCGGAAGCGGCGGTGAACGCGATCTTACAAAGCGTCCTCTGCAGGGTGAAATTGCTGCTAAATACTGCGATATAGTTGTGCTGGCAGACGAAGACCCGCGCGGTGAAGATCCGGTTGAACTTTTAAAGATGATAGCAGTGGGGGCTGAAAAGGCCGGCAAAGTAATGGGTAAGGATCTTTTTATTATTCATGACCGCCCTAAAGCCATCCGAAGTGTATTCGGTATGGCCGGCCCTGATGATATTGTACTGCTTCTTGGAAAGAGTCACGAGAATTCCATAATCTACAAAGACTATGTAATGCCTTATGATGAAATTTCTGAAGCAAAAAAAGCACTTAAAGAAACAGCAAAATAAGAATGGAGATATGAATATGACAGTAACACTTATATATGGTGGAAAGAGCGGGGAACACGAAGTTTCCCTTGTAAGTGCAGCAGCTATTGCCCGCGGACTTTCAAAAAACTACAGCCTGAATCTGATTGCCATTACCAAGAAAGGAAAGTGGTATCTTCAGCCGGCATCTGAACTGGACCGCATTCTTAAAGATGAAAAGGCTCATTTTGAAATCATTGAAGATGAATCGAGCTCGGTAAGCGTAATTCCTGCTGCGGGAAAAGCAGCTTTCGTAGCCGGTGGAAAAGCTCTGGAAACAGACTGTGTATTCCCGGCTCTTCACGGCAGCTTCGGTGAAGACGGAAACATTCAGGGGCTCTTTGAAATGGCAGAAGTTCCTTATGTTGGATGTACTACAATGGCCAGTGCCCTCACCATGGATAAAGAAAAAACCAAGCAGATCTGGCAGGCAGCAGGACTTCCTGTTGTTCCATACGTATGCATGCCAAGAAACGTTATGATGGACTCTGTGGTTTATGATGCTGTTCTTGATGATACAGAAAAAGAACTTGGCTACCCGATGTTTGTAAAACCAAGTTCTGCAGGTTCTTCAAACGGCGCTGCAAAGGCAAAGAACAGAAAAGAACTTTCATTTGCCCTTATGGAAGCCTTCCAGTGGGACGACAAAGTTCTTATTGAAAAATCAATCGACAATGCCCGTGAGATTGAATGTTCCGTTACCGGAAATGCAGTTTCAGGTGATCCTAACAGCGATGTTGAAGATGTTGTAGCTTACATTCCGGGCGAAATTCTTCCAACTCATGACTTCTACGATTACGATGCAAAATACAATGATGAAAACGGTGCTGCTCTTCAGATTCCGGCAAATCTTTCAGAAGAAGGACTTGAAAAAATCAGAAAGGCCGCAGTTGCCGCTTATAAAGTTCTGGACTGCTCCGGACTTTCACGTGTAGATTTCTTTATCAGTAAGGAAGACGGTCAGGTTTTCCTGAACGAAATCAACACACTTCCTGGCTTTACACCAATCAGTATGTTCCCTAAGATGTGCGAAGCCGCCGGTCTTGCATTTACAGACCTCGTAAAACTTCTAGTTGATGAAGCTATGGCAAAATTCGAAAGCAAAGGACAGCTTATTCATTCAAGATAATTAAGAGCTAAATCCAATGGTCCCTGAGCCTGTCGAAGGGTCGAAGGGCCCATTGGATGAATAAAAAAAGAGGCTGAAAAATCAGCCCCTTTTTTTATACCTGACGAATAACCTTCCGGTCTTTTTTGTAGGCGTACATATTGTTGTCGGCAAGAATCAGAATGTCTGAAAGGTTTGTGTTTTTCTTTGCTTCAGCAATTCCAAAACTCATGGAAGCTTCCACCTCTTTCATTGGCCTTGTAAGTGACTTTTCGTAGTCCTTTTTAATCTGAAGACATGTCTTGAATACATCATTGTAAGATTCGTTTCTGAATACAAGAACGAATTCATCGCCGCCGTAACGGAATGCATTTCCGTGGAGCTTTGTGGTTTCAGTAAGAATATTTTCGGCTGCGATTATAAGGGCTTTGTCGCCTTCCTTGTGTCCCAGGTTGTCATTGATTTTCTTGAAGTTGTCCAGATCAATCATGGCCATAACAAAGTTGTCTTCCGGCATACGGTTTTTTGAAATGTCATCAAGATGCTGTGCAAAAGCTTTGCGGTTGAAAATGCCTGTAAGAGAATCCCTCATGGCTTCTTCCATAAGATGCAGACGTTCTTTTTCAAAGTCCTTTGTAAGTTTAAGCTTCATGATTTCGAATTTAAGAATCTGCTGGCAGATTCCGTAAATCGAAAACTGAATGATAAAGGAAACAAGAACTGGTGCAAAATTAAAGGCTGAGGCCAGTGGATTCGGTTTTGATGTATCCCATGTAATAAAGAATTCGCAGATGATTTCAAGAATCAGTGAAAATACAGCTACTGTGTTTGTAAGCTTCCTGTTTCCGTAAACTACAGTAAGAATTACAGGAACTACAAACGTAAGCAGAATACCCTGAAAAAAGGAATGAACTATGTTCATTATGAAAATAAGAACTACAAAAAGAAGCGAACACAGATAAGATTTTGAACCGTCTTTCAGTTTGCTCTTTCCCACAATATACATGAGGCTTACTGTAATAAAGTTCAGTATAAAAGGGAAAAGCAGAAAATGTGTCAGGTAGCCCTGACGGTTAAAGTTTCCGAGTGTGTAGGAATAACTGAAAAGAAAAAATATTACTACTTCAGTAATTGTTATTACTCCGAAAACAAGGAATCCGGTGCGAATTATAGACTGTGTCCACCTTTTTCGCAGGGAATCCAGGTCTCGGTTGATATTATCGTTAAAGAAATTTTTTAACGCGCTCATTTCAATGAACTCTTTTTCGTTTTTGTTTTCTTCTCTCCGTTTTTATTTTTTGCCTGAGCCTTTTTGGCAGCAGTCTTTTTTTCTGTAACTCTCTTTTTTGCAGCTGTTTTCTTTTCTACCGGAGCAAACGGTTTTACGAAATTTTCAGCCTTATAGGCTGCCTTTGTTTTTGCAGTACAAAGTGTTTTGTACATAGCAAGAATGCTTTCTTCTTTTGCGGCAGTATTCGAAAGAAGAAGGGCAGAGCACACCATGTTCAGTGCTTCATCGCTGGATTCTTTGTTGAACCAGCGGATGTTGTCAAAGTCGTTGGCACCGCTCAAAAGCCATGAGTTTCTTCCGTTCATCATTTCAGAAACAAGCGGGAACAGGCCTTTCTTTTCGTCTTTAACGTAAGCCTTGAGACTGGCTTTTGCAGTTACAGCGAAAAGTTTGGTCAGGTTCTGGCGGTAATCTTTTACGGAAGTATGGAAATGAAGATCAGGATTTGCAGATCTGAATTCTTCAGCTTCTTTATTCTGCATGGCTTTAAGAATATCGTTGAACTTTCTTGGAAGTGCCGAGGTCATGGCAAAGTCTGAATCTGCAAGTGATGAAGCCAGAGCGTAGCAGAGAAGGAGTGTGTAAAGACCGGCAGTTCCTTTTTCTGCTGTAAGCCTTACAAAACCTGCAAAGTCTTTTTCTTTGAGAAGAGCCTTCTGAAGATCAAATTCGGTTTCTGCTTTTGGAGCAGCCTTTTCTCCCTTCTTTGCAGTTTTCTTAAGAGCTTCTTTTTCAGCTTTTTCTGCATCTGAAAGAACTTTTGTAAGTTTCTTTACGCGGGCCTGATATTCTTTTACGCATTTTTCAGCATCAAAAGGTTTCGCATTTCCAACGTAGTAGTTTGCAAAACTGTAGAAATCTTTTGCAGCTTCAAGAGATTCTTCAAGAATCTTTTCGATTTCTTTTTTATCGATGTATTTTGGTTTTTCAACCGGTTTCTTTTCTTTCTTTTCAGTCTTCTTTTCTTCAAACGGTGTAAGTTTGAAATCTTCAACAGAATCAGAAACAGATTCTTGAGTTTCTTCCGGCTGTTCAACAGTAATGCTGCATCTGCATCCGAAGGCCGGAGTATGAACTGTAAGCTGTGAATTAAGTTTTGGAAGAACGCTTCCTGCAAATGTTTCGAACTTTAAGTAGAGGTCTTTGTAAATCAGTTCCTGCCATGCAGTTTCAATGTCTTCACAGCCTTTACCGTTCAGGAATTCGCAGAGTGTTCTGTAGCGGCCGTCGGCTTCATCTGTAATCTGCTGGACATCAAGATAAACCTGAGTTTCGAAACCGTTCAGTTCCACATACATGCCGTGTTCGCAGATGTCTTTTGAGCTTCTGATGAACCAGAGGCCTGAATGGTGCTCGCGGAAGATAACGAATTTATCATCTTCGGCAGTTAAACCAAGTCCTTCCGAAATTGAGCGGGTCATCTGCATTACGTCATTTTCACCGCTTCCGGTTTTTACTGCGTAAGGTTCAGACTGTTTGATCCAGCCGCAGGCTCTTTCGTATTTGTTGTTGTAGAATACGATAGCCTGCTCGTTTCCTGCTCTGTTTGAATAAGCAAATACGTTTTCGTTCACCACGTTGTTGTTCCAGAGAGAGTAGAAAAGGAAGTTTTCAACGTTTGCAAAAAGGTAACGCTTTTTCATGAGCGGGAAGATGTCGTGCCAGTGACGGTCAACAAGCCACTGGTCAGGAGTTTCATTCTTGTAGGCTTTGGTGTATTCCATGCCGTACTTTTCTTCAAAGCCTTCAATCTGTCCGTGACCGAACATAGGAAGCCCCGGCATAGTGATCATGAGTGTACATACACCAAAATATTTGTCGCCTTTTCCGAATTGTGCTACGGCTGTTTCTTCATCTGGATTGTTCATGAAGTTTACGTAACGCTTAAGAACCTGAGGGTCAAAGGCGATTGTGTTTTTTACAGTGTCACGGTATTTCTGGTTTTCTTCTTTCTTGAGCATATTCATGAATGCACTGTTGTAAACGCGGTGCATACCAAGAGTGCGTACGAAGTAACCTTCCATCATCCAGAAAGCTTCGGCAAGAAGAAGAGTGTCAGGAACTTCCTGTGCAACGCGGTCTACAACTTCGCGCCAGAATTCATTCGGAATTGCGTCGTTGAACTGTTCTGTAGAAAGACCTGTTTCAGAACGAGTTGCAATGTCTCCTCCGTGGCCAGGCTCCGGATACCAGAGGCGGCGGATGGATTTTTTTGCAAGAACCATGGCGGCGTCAAAGCGGATGATAGGGAAGTTTCTTGCAACGTGGAGAATCTCCTGCATGACAGCTTCGCGTGTGTCAGGATTCAAAAAGTCCAGCTGGGCTGTGTCATTCCAAGGAAGACCTGTTCCGTCATTTCCATGGTAAATATAGCGCACGTCGCCAGTCTGATTGTCTACGCGTTTGAAAACAACAGAACAGTCGTCTTTTGAATAGTAATGATCTTCAAGATAAACCGAAGTGCGCGGGTCCTGCGAAAGGTTTTCGCCGTTGAAAGTGTACTGAGGGAAAGGACAGTCGCGGCGCTGAACAAAAAGGTCAGGGCGGTTCATAACCCAGTCGCCGTCCATACCTGTGTGGTTCGGAACCATGTCGGAAGCAAGGCGGATGCCGCGTGCCCAGAGACGGGCGCGGAGGTTTGCAACTGCGTCCCAGCCGCCGATGTTCTGTGCGATATTGTAGTCAAAAAGCGAATATGCCGATGCGGCTGCTTCAGGGTTTCCGCATTTTACCTTGATGCGTTTTGAAGCTTTACTGCGTTCCCAAAGTCCGATAAGCCAGAGCCCTGTAAAGCCTTCATCACGGAGAGCGTCCAGTTCGGCATCAGGAATCTTATCCAGTGTATCGATAGGGTATCCGTATTTTTTTGTAAGCTGGTCCAGCCATACGAGAACTGTTTTTGCCATAAGAACAACCTTAGGCATCCACTCCTTGTCGGGGCTGTAGCGTTCGTATTCGTGCATTAAGTCTTCATAGCTTGGAGGAGACATGTCTGGCCCGCCAAAGGCACCGCCGCCGCCAAAAGACTGCCATGCGGCTTTTTCTTCTTCCGAGATTGTATCCATTCCGGAAAGAATGCGCTTGAGCCATTCACCCAGAATTGGCTTCCAGTGTTTCTGAATGTAATCAAGCTGACCTTTAAGATTGTCAGGGCTGAAGGCAACAGGCTCTTTCAGCATTGTAATGAGGTCGTGGTCAAAAGGCCCGAAAACCGGGAGAGTTTTTGCGAATGATTTGATTACTGCCCATGCCTTGGCGTATGAAGAATTGTGTGAAAGCTTTTCGTCATCGAACAGGATTTTGAAAGGCTTGAAGGCAGGGTTTTCGTTTGCCAGAAGAAGCATGATCATTTCTTCAAGAACCTGTTCACGGTTAGGGCGCTTTTTGCCTGTTGCCGGGTCGGTTGCTGAAAGTTCAAGGAATGCTTCTGCCGTGCGTTTCCCCTGGTAAACTTCTACCGGAGGGAATTCGTTCATGAAGTCCAGAAGGAGAGTGTCAAAGGCTTCTTTCCCGATGGCTTCTGTGATTTCAGAAACCATGTCTTTCATTACAGAAGGAGCTTTTTCTTTTCTGTAAAGTGCGCAGACAAAGTGGAAGATTTCATCAATGAGTCCCATGGCGTTCAAAGAGCCGGCCGAAACTTTTTTGTCATTTTCCCCGCGGTCTTCAAAAACTTTATTCAGTTTTGTCTGGAATGTACGTACATTCTTCAGGTTTGCAAAAACAACATTTCCGCTTGATGCAAAAAGTCCCTGATCAAAATTACATAAATCACGGACAGTACGGCTTATATGGAATTCATTGTAAGAAATCATGGTGGCTCCTTTAATCATAATATTATAAAGGATAATATCCATTTTGTCTAAAAAAAGGGGCTGGTCATTGGTATGACCGGCCCCTTTGCTATGCTTTAAGACTTAAGAATCTTAAGATTAGTTGTCTTTCTTTACAGCGTTTGCAGCTGTACGTCCTGAAACGAAGATTTCAACGATGGCGTTTCCACCAAGGCGGTTACCACCGTGGATACCACCAGAAACTTCACCGGCAGCGTAAAGACCTTTAACAGGTTTTCCGCTCTTGTCCAGAACACGGCGGTCTGTATCAACTGTAAGACCACCCATTGTGTGGTGTGTAGATGGAGCCATAAGACGAATCTTGAGTTTTACACCATCGAGTGTGTAAGAAGAAACGTCGTAGCGTCCCTGTTCATCACGGTTAGCATTACCGATAAGGCGTGACCAACCTGTTTTTTCTACAGGGAGTGTATCTTCTGTACCAGTCATACAAGCCATATCGTAATCCTTGATTTCCTGGATTACAACATTTGGATCAGCTGCGATTCCCAGTTCCTTGAAGAGGGCACCAAGCTGGTCGATTGTACGTGTGTACTGGCGGTTCTTAACATCAGCTTCCCATGTTTCAGGAGTTTTTGGAGTTCCGTATGGGTAAGGACCAGGAATTGGCTGTGCTGTGTTTGCGATTTCGATGAATACACCAGAAACACCGTCTTTTTCGATACCGTTTGCGAATTCTGCAAGTGAAAGAACGTCACGTTCAGAAGTTTCGTTTACGAAGCGTTTACCAGTAGTAGGGTTGATGTAAACAGCGTAGTTTCCGCCACCGAATGCCAGGTTTCCGTCATCAATCCAAGAAATTGGCATAAGCTGTGTGTATTCCATACCTGTTGTAGAAGCACCTGCTTTTTCACCCATTACAATACCGTCACCCATAAGTGAGCTGCGGTTTGTTGTCTTTGTTTTGT
>JAZLIM010000051.1:0-57710 GCA_045617385.1 Treponema sp. | reverse complement strand
GCTTTGATTTCGGCAATAAGTTTGTCGTAATCGGCTTCGCGTTCTGAACCGCCGTTAAGTTCTCCGATTCCAGGAACCAGAACGTCGCATGCGCGAACTGTTTTTCCATCAGGATTCTGCTTCATGTAGAAAGACTTAATCTCTTTTGGATAGTCGTAAACCATAACAGGACATTTGAAGATCTGTTCTGTAAGGTAACGTTCGTGTTCTGTTGCAATATCGCATCCCCAGTAAGGGTTGAATTCAAACTTAGCACCGTTCTTAGCAGCTTCTTCAAGCTTTGCAATTGCATCTGTGTAAGAGATGCGAACGAACTTAGAATTAACAACGCTTTCAAGCTGAGCAATAAGGCCAGGCTGAATGCGTTTGTCAAAGAATTCCAGGTCTTCGCGACATTTTGTAAGGGCCCAGTTCAGAAGATATTTTACAAAGTCTTCCTGAAGGTCCATGTCGTCGTCCAGGTCGTAGAAAGCCATTTCAGGTTCAATCACCCAGAATTCTGCCAGGTGACGAGGTGTGTTTGAGTTTTCGGCACGGAATGTAGGTCCGAATGTGTAAACACGGCTCAGAGCTGTTGCAAGAGTTTCTGCTTCAAGCTGACCTGAAACTGTAAGGTTTGCTTTCTTTCCGAAGAAGTCTTTTGAGTAATCAACTAGCTTGTAAGCATCTTCCGGTTTCATACCTTTAGCTCCGGCTTTAACACCCATTTCTGCAATCTTTTCCATAGAGAGTGTTGTTACCTGGAACATTTCTCCAGCCCCTTCACAGTCTGAACAAGTGATTTCAGGAGCGTTGATGTAGCAGAATCCTCTTTCCTGGAAGAATGAGTGAACTGCAAAAGCCATCTGGTTACGAACACGGAAAACTGCACCGAATGTGTTTGTGCGTCCGCGAAGGTATGCGTTTTCGCGAAGGTATTCCATGCTCATCTTGTTTTTCTGAAGAGGATATTCGTCAGGGTTACATTCACCAAGGCAAACAAGGTCTTCAAGAGTAACTTCAACAGCCTGTCCGCTTGCAGGTGAAGGAATAAGAACACCTTCAGCTTTTACAGAAGCACCTGTGTTCAGCTTTTTAAGTTCAGCTTCGATATTATTTACATTTGCATTATTAGAAGGAGCGTTACGGTCAAATGTGAGCTGAATGTTTGCAAAACAGCTTCCGTCATTTACCTGAATGAAAACAAGACCCTTTGAGTCTCTGACTGTGCGAACCCAACCGCAAACTGTAACTTTGCGTCCGTCAGGATCGGATGTAAGTAAATCTTTAATAAGTACTGGTACCATAGGTACACCTCCGAAAATAAATTACTGAATTCCGTACGCCGGAACCCAGCATTAATGCAAATGTTCCCATTATTATAGTAAGAAGTAATGTCTTTTGAAAGTGGGGGCATTTTTGATATAATGCCTGCGTTATGGAAAAATTACCTGAATCAAAACTGAACGTAAAACTTATGGCATTCGACCTGGACGACACTCTTCTGAACAGCGAATGCACAATTTCACAGGCCACTCTGGAATCTCTGCGTGAAGCTGCCCGCCGGGGAATTTACATCGTTCTCTGCTCGGGCCGCATGGAATACGGAATTCTTCCCCATGTAAGAAAGCTGGATATTGCGGGCATGGAAGCCGGCCGCTACATAATCGCCATGAATGGTTCTTCTATTTTTGACCTGCACTCGCGGACTCAGGTTTTCAGCCGCAAGGTTACCGAAGACGTGCTTCTTGAAATTTACAGTGAAGCAAAAAAACGCGGTCTTCCCGCACAGGTTTATTTTCCAGACAAAATTGTTTCAAACCGTATTGATGAATGGACAAAAATAGACGCAGAACTTTGCGGGGTTAAGCTTGAATCAGTTGAAGATTTTGAAGGCTTCATGAAAGGCGGTCACGCAAAGATGCTGGTTCCCGGAGAACCTGAAGTTCTTAAAGATTTTGAAAAAGATCTGAAAGCAAAGTTCAGCGACAAAGCTGAAGTATTCACTTCAAAGCCTTTCTTCCTTGAAATCATGCCGAAAAACGCCGGAAAGGGTGAAGCCCTTGAAGAACTGGCAAAGAGACTGAACATCAGTCTTGAAAACGTAATGTGCTTCGGCGACAGCTACAATGACGAAAGCATGATGCGCACGGCAAAACTCAGTGTCTGCATGAGTAACGGGAAAGAAGATCTTAAAGATGTCTGCCGTTACGTTACACGCTACGACAACAACCACGACGGCATTGCAGATTTTGTAAACAACTGGGTGTTGTGATATACTGAATGCCTATGCAGAATTACGACTATATCATTATCGGTTCAGGACCAGCCGCTCTTGCTTCGGCACAGTATGCTGCCCGTGCCGGACTTAATACACTTGTTCTTGAAGGTGACGCCCCTGGCGGTCAGGTTACCCAGATTGCAGACCTTGAAAACTATCCGGGCGTATTCCCGATGGTTAACGGAACTGACTTCATTATGAACATGAAAGAACAGGCTAAATCTTTCGGGGCTGTTTTCGTGGCATCCCGAGCTCTTTCTGTTGATAAGCCTGGCGCACTCTTTTCCGTAAAAACAAAATCAGAAGAATACCAGGCAAAATGCGTCTGTCTTGCAACAGGTGCCGTTCACAAGGATCTGGGCTGCAAAGGCGAAAAAGAATTCTCAGGCCGCGGCGTTTCCTACTGTGCAGTATGCGACGGACCTTTCTTCCGTAACCGTAAAATTTTCGTAGTAGGCGGGGGAGACTCGGCCTGTTCTGAAGCCATATATCTTTCTACACTTTCAAAAGACGTTTCGATCATTCACCGCCGCGATTCTTTCCGCGCCCAGAAAGCTGTTGTAGACAAAATGCTCAAAGCCGGTGTAAAGCCTGTTTACAATACAGTAATTGAAGAAATCAAAGGCTCTGTAAAAGTTGAAAAGCTTGTGCTTAAAAATACTCAGACAGGCGAGATTTCTGAAACTGAAGCCGACGCAGTGTTCATCTTTGCGGGTATGGCTCCAACCAGCGACCTGGTGGATATGCTCAAGAAAGATGACGGCGGATATATCATTACAGATGAAAAAATGCAGACAATGATTCCGGGGCTTTTTGTTGCCGGTGATGTCCGCGCAAAACCGTTCCGCCAGATTGTAACTGCAGTTTCAGACGGAGCAATTGCTGCAAACAGCGCAGCAGAAATGATTCACAATTCTTGATGCACAACAAAAATGAAATTTGCAGATAAAAAAGTTCAGAAATTATTTTTCGCACTGCTGGTAAGTCTTTTCTGCCGGCTTCCGGTTTTCTCTCTGTCTTTCTGGGACAACAAGCCCAATGAACAGCTTGCCCATGAAATTGTAAGCGAAATGACTCCAACCGAACTTTACAGCCAGATTCTTATGTTCGGATGGGCCGGGGCAGAACCGGAACAGATTCTTTATGACTGGGTAAGCCGCGGGCTTGGAAGCGTAAAGGTTTTCGGATGGAATACAGACGACATCCATCTTGTTGCAAAGTCGATCACCTCTCTTCAGAAAAAGGCATCCCGTAACCGTTTCCAGATTCCGCTTTTTGTAGCTACAGACCAGGAAGGCGGATGGATCCGTCATGTAAAGGGCGACACTTCCATTACTCCGGGAAATATGGCTATCGGGGCATCGGGGCTCCCTGCCGACGCATACTACAGCGCCTACTACATCTCAAAGGAAATCAAGGTTCTTGGAATCAATATGAACTTTGCCCCTACTGTTGATCTTTATACAAATCACGATTCTACAATCATTTCTTCACGTTCCTTTGGAGACGATCCTGTAAAGTCTGGAATTCTTGGGGCTGCCTGGGCAAAGGGAAGCGAAGCTGCGGGAGTCATTCCGACTGTAAAGCATTTTCCGGGCCACGGGGATACAGAAAACGATTCCCACATCTTCCTGCCTAAAATCAACATTGACTTTGAAACTTTTGCAAACCGCGAGCTGGTTCCTTTCCGTTATCTTATAAACTCAGGTGTTCCGGCAGTTATGTCAGGCCACCTTTCGTTCCCTCAGATTGATCCTACGGGAACTCCGGCAAGCCTTTCGTCTTATTTCCTTACAGATCTTCTCCGCGGCCAGCTGGGCTACAAGGGACTGATCATTACTGATGACATGATGATGAACGGCGCCACAATGTATGCCGGTTCACTTTCCAATGCTTTCCGTATGGCAGTTCAGGCAGGAAACGACATTGTCATTTCTTCCACAACTGCAAAACTGAACGAAGCCCTTTGGACAAGCAACCTGAATCTGATTGAAACTGACCGGGATTTCCGTGCCCGCGTTGAAGAGGCAGCTTTTCGTGTAATCAAGGCAAAGCTTGATTACTTCAAGGGCG
The DNA here is from genome assembly GCA_045617385.1 of Treponema sp. Lineage (GTDB taxonomy): Bacteria > Spirochaetota > Spirochaetia > Treponematales > Treponemataceae > Treponema_D. The sequence continues at coordinate 53,377 of JAZLIM010000051.1, read as the reverse complement.
GAAACGCTGCTCCGCTGTATCCGGAAGCTGCTGATGCAGACCGTGCAATTCCTGACAGGGAAGGGGAAAAATATTTCCTGGAACAGGCCTGCCGTTCAATAAGCGTTTATCAGGGAAATGCTTCACTTTCGGAAACTGACCGTGGAAGAGTTCTTCTTGTTGGCGGTCTTCCTGAATTCTTTTCAAGCATGAAAAAACGTTTCCCGGATGCCGGAGAATTCCGCTTCAAGTATGAGACCGGCCCTAACCAGACCCAGTGGGTAATAGACAATCTTCCGGGCACCGCCGCTGGCTACGATACAATTGTGATTCTTGTTGGTTCAGAACGGCACGCAAAGATTGCAGAAAGCATACGCCGTCTTGGAAAAAAAGTGGTGATCTGTTCGATCATGTATCCGGTTTATTCGGAACATCTTACCTGGGCAGACACAATCCTTATGGGATACAGCTGGAGCGGTTATACTCTTGAAGCCCTGGCCTCGGTTCTTTCGGGTGAATTTGTGCCTGGCGGAACAGTTCCGTATACAAAACAGTAGAAGAATCTTTTATTTGAATAATCCGAAGCCGCCAAGCTTTCCGCCTGCTTTAATCCAGGTGCAGGAAGCTTTTGCATTCATGCGGTTCTTCATCTTATCGATTGCATCAAAATAAGAAAGAAGTGTACTTCCGGTTTCTCTTTCGTCATTGTAAAGAGGATTTGTTATGTCTGACTGGCAGAGGAATACGGAAACGTTTGAAAGCTGATACAGAGAAACTGCAAAGTTTTCGGCCAGGGCTTCGAAAGCTCCCTGAGCGATTGCTACTGTATTTGTGCATGGTGTCTGGTTTGCATTTTTTGCCAGTGCCATGGAAGCCTTTGTGGCAACAGATTTAAGGTAGAATCCAACGGTGATTTTGTCATTTTTCTGGGCAAGACGTGTAAGAAGGGTCTGGCAGAAGTAGGCGTAGCCTGAAACCATGTTTTCAATGGCCTGAGTATAGTCTTCAATGCGTTCGCTTTCGTATTTTGTGGAATAATTCTGTGCATCAAACACAATAAGAACTCTGTCTATGGTCACAAGCTTTGATTCAGCCTGTACAAGAAGGGTTCTTGCAGAAATAGATGAAGCTTTATTCCATGAAAAAGCGAAAATATTGCTGTTGTTCAGTGAAATGTCGGAATTTGCGGTTGCAAAAACTTTGTGTCCCTGGAGTTCAAAGCTCTTCAGAAGACTTTCAGATTCGGGTAAATCTTTCCCCACCATTAAGATATTAGCCATAACCTAAATATAATGGGATTCGGGTTAAATTGCAATTTTACGCTAGCCTATGGTACAATATCCTTATGAAGGTATGGGTAAAATATTTGATTGGCGTTGCCCTTGGCATCGTCAGTGCTTTGATTCTGCCGGTAGATAATCCATCTGTTAGTGCGGCTATTGCTTTTGTTCTGGAAATCTTCGTGAAGTTCGGAAGATATATCGTTGTTCCTCTTCTTTTCTTCACAGCTGCCGTTGCTGTAAACAAGCTCAGAACATCCAGACTGATTCTCAAGGCCTCAATGTGGACTGCCATAATCATCGTGGTGTCGTCTCTCATTCTGACACTTGTAGGCCTTCTTTCTATTCTTATTGTAAAACTTCCTCGTATCCCGATTACTGTAGATCAGGTTACAGATACATATACTCTGGGAATTGGAAACCTTGTCCGCTCTCTTTTCCCGAATTCTGCTTTTGAAGCACTCCTTGAAGGTTCTTTCCTTCTGGTTCCTTTCCTTTTTGCCTTCATCATCGGATGGGAAAGTGCCGCAGATGCCAATGTTTTCCGTCCTGTTGTAGCTCTTCTGGATTCGCTTTCAAAGCTGAGCTACGGAATTGCAGTTTTCTTTACCGAAATCATGTCGGTTGGAATGATTGCCATTATGTGCAACTGGACAATCACTTTCCGTGCAGTCTGGACTACAGGAATCTACACACCGATGATCATCATGTTCATTGTGGACTTCATAGTTGTAGCCGGCGTTATTTATCCGCTGATTCTGTATTACGTGTGTCACGATCCGCATCCTTACCGTGTTCTGTTCGCAAGCCTTACTTCGGCACTTACAGCATTCTTCAGCGGTGACACAAACCTGACTCTTCCTCTGAATATCCGCCACGGAAAGGAAAGTCTTGGTGTACGCCGCCGTATCAGCGGCTTTACTTATCCTCTGTATTCAATTTTTGCCCGCGGGGGTTCAGCCCTTATCGTGGTAATCAGTTTTATCGTAATCTGGAGATCATACTCCAGTCTTTCTATCCCTGTAAAAGAAGTTCTCTGGATTTCCGTTAGTGCCTTCGGCCTTTCGTTCCTTCTTGGCGGACTTCCTTCGGGGGGTGCCTTTGTTCTGCTTGCAATTCTGTGTTCTGCTTACAGCAAAGGATTTGAAACAAGTTTTCTGCTGATAAAGCCGGCAGCTCCTGTAATCTGTTCATTTGCTGCATTATTTGATACAGTTACAGCGATGTTCGGCAGCTATATCGTTGCGGTAAAAACCAAGATGATTGAGCATCATACAATAGCTCACTTTATTTAAAGATTGTTTTCTGTACTTTTTGTACACATTTGCTAAAAAGTTGCTTATTTTATTTATGCGAGGTAACAGATGGCCGGATCATTACAGGAAATAATCGCAGGGCGAAAAACCCTGTTTATTACCCCCGACACTTCTATTTTCCCCGAAACTTTTTGCGAAGACTATCTTGCGCTGGGGTTCGAATGCTATTTCATTGAAAATGAAAAACGAATCGCACTGGAAGCAAAAATCGATATCATCATTTCTCTTTTCAAGGATGTAATTCTTTTCTTCAATATTGATGCTGTTATTCCGGGAATTGACTGGGCCCGTTTCATAAAAAGAGTTAACGACAAGTATCACGGTGAAATTCCAATCGGAGTTATGTTCTTAAAGCGCCAGAATAAAGATGAAAAAGGAATGATTGAACGTCAGTTCCTTTTTGATATAGGAATCAACTGTGGAGCAGTTCAGCTGGAATATCAGAAAAAGCTGAATTATGGAATCATCGAAAAAGTTCTGTATGCAAGCCAGGCTATGGGCCGCCGTAAGAATGTACGTGCTCTTGGAAACAACGGCTGTACTTTTGGCTTTACTTATGAAGGAACAAATTACACAGGAATTCTTCAGGACATTTCCCTCAGTCATTTCTCATTCGTTATTCCGGAAAAAAAGATTCCGCTTAAGCCTTACGAAAAACTCATAGATATTCAGATTAATATCAAGGGCCTCCATTTCCGAAGCGATGCTGTTTTCTTTGTAGAGCGCCCGATTCACGAGGAAGATACTCTCTACGTTTTCATGTTCGTAAACAAGCAGGGAACTCCGGGGCTGGACGTTACTACACGGCAGCTTCTTGCCCCTCGTCTTTATGAACTTATGAGCGACGGCTGTAAGGTTCTTCTTAAACGGCTTTATGCAACCTATCTGGACAAGAATCCTCTTGGTGCTCCAAACGGGGTTCAGGTTGGGCTTGAAGATCTGGATGAAGTTCAGGAAGACGGCGACACTGAGCAGGAAAAAAAATAGGGTAAATGAATCTTCTGGAAAAACTGAAAGAAACAGCAGTCTCTGTTCTTCCTGTAATGGCAATTGTTGTTCTTCTGGGATTAACGGTTGCCCATCTTGACGGTATGCTTCTGGCCCGTTTTGCAATTGGCGGTTTTCTGCTCATTATCGGGCTTACAGTTTTTCTTGCCGGTGTAGATCTCGGCATCCAGCCGATGGGTGAGCGCATTGGTGCAGAACTCACCAAAAAGAGAAAACTCTGGCTTCTTCTTTTATGTGCCTTCGTAATAGGATTCCTGGTTACTGTTGCTGAACCTGACATTCAGGTTTTCGGCGATCAGGTGCGTTCGGTTTTTTCTTCGGTAAACAAAAATATTTTCGTATTCGTAATTGCAGGCGGAGTAGGGCTTTTTATGCTGATCGGCCTTCTGCGTACGGTACTGAACGCTTCCATAAAACTTACCCTTCTGATTCTTTATCTTGTCATTTTCATTCTGATGATTTTTGTGCCTGAAGATTTTGTAGGCGTTGCTTTTGACTCAGGCGGCGCTACCACCGGTCCTATGACCGTACCGTTCATTCTGGCACTTGGGCTTGGAGTTTCTTCCGTTACAAAAGGCGATAAGGAAAGTTTCGGCCTTACGGGCATTACTTCCGTTGGCCCTGTTCTTGCAGTTCTCGCTTACAGTTTTGTAGTTTACAGAATCTCTCCGGCCGGCGGGGCCATGGAGTCTGGTGCAGAAACTCTGGAATCGGGAATGGAAGCAGCAGGGCTTTTCAGTCTCATTGCACAGAACGCGGGACATGTTCTTAAAGAGTCGCTTCTTTCTATTCTGCCGCTGGTTTTTCTTTTCTTTGTATTTCAGATTTTCCTTCTGAAAATGACTGCCCGCCAGGTAATCCGAATGATAATCGGGCTTGTCTACAGCCTGGCAGGACTTTACATATTCCTTCTGGGAGTTAACGGCGGCTTCATGCAGGCAGGCCGGGAGCTTGGCCTTGTACTTGGAAGAAAAGCCAGTGAACTTGGCGGGTTCTGGTTCTTCCTTCTGATTTTTACAGGCCTCGTGTTCGGTGCGGTTGTAGTCTGCGCGGAACCTGCCGTTTGGGTTCTTACGGAACAGGTTGAATCGGTTTCCGGTGGTACAATCAAACGCAAGGTTCTTCTGGTGTTCCTTTCTACGGGAGCTGCCTGTGCCATAGGTCTTGCCATGGTGCGTGCTGTATGCGGTTTCAGTCTCAGATATATTCTGATTCCTGGGTACGCACTTTCACTTCTTCTGATGATTTTTTCGCCGGCCCTTTTTACAGGAATTGCATTTGACTCAGGCGGAGTAGCTTCAGGACCAATTACATCTACCTTCGTTCTTTCTTTTGCTCTTGGAGCTGCCGGCTGTGCAAATCCTGATTCAAATGATGTTTTCGGGGTGATTGCTCTTGTTGCAATGACCCCTCTTATTGCCATACAGATTCTTGGAATTATTTTCCAGGTAAAACGGAACCGCGACAAAAAAAGCCGCGAACACCGGATTCAGAATAATATTGGAAGCCTTGGAGACGATTATGAGCTATAGTCTTACAGTCAGTATTGTGCCGCGTAATCAGGGAGAACTGATTACACATGCCGCTGCAAAAGGCGGGGCCGCCGGAGGAACAATCTTTCCGGGAACCGGCACTGCATCCAGCAATATTCTTTCCCTTCTGGGATTCGGAAGCGCTGCAAAGGATATAGCCTTTGTTCTGGTTCCTTCCGAAATAAAAACGCAGGTTCTGGAAGAAATTATAAAGGAAACGGATCAGAAGAAACCGCACTTCGGTGTTTTGTGGACGATCAATGTTTCAAAGCTGATCAGAGGCGGAAATGAAAGTGGAGGAAGCGAAGAAATGGCAGACGAATCAGAATACAAGATGATTACATTTATTGTGAATAAAGGTTATGCAGAAGACGTAATGGCAGCTGCCAGAAACGCAGGGGCTGGCGGCGGAACAATCATCAACGCACGCGGAACTGCAAGAGAAGGCGACGAGAAATTCTTCGGAATGGAAATCGTTCCCGAAAAAGACATGCTGGTGGTTCTTGTTCCTTCAGAAAAAACCGACTCAGTTCTTGATGCAGTAAAAGCTCTGCCTTGCCTTCAGAAAAAAGGAAGCGGAATTACCTTCTGCTCCAACGCCCACGACTTTACTCTTCTGGGAAGCAAATGACACTCCAGTTTTTTGAAACAATCGACTCAACAAATACGGAAGCATTGCGCCAGCTGGATTCGGCTTCCGCTTTCTCTGACCTGCACAAAAAGGTAATCTGGTCCCGGCATCAGACAGCGGGCCGCGGCCGTATGAACCGCCCGTTTTTTTCTCCTGAATCGGGAGTCTACATCTCCATGATTTATGTTCCCGCTTCCACCGAAGGTTTCGATCCCGGAATCTTTACTGCCACTGCCGCGGTTGCGGTTTCAAGGGCTGTAAGGGAATTTTACGGAAAGGAAACTACCATAAAGTGGGTAAATGACATTTATGTAAACGGCCGGAAAGTTTCGGGAATTCTTGCAGAAGGAAAACTTGACCGTAACGGAAAGCCGGGAGCTGTGGTAACGGGAATAGGGGTGAACATCTATACGCCGGAAGAAGCCTTCCCTGAAGAATTCAGGAAACGGGCAGGTTCAGTACTTTCAGAACCCGATAACAGGAATCCTGAAGATTTTGTGAAACTGATTTCCGAATATGTATTCCATTTTTATGACAGTCCGGATCTTCTTCCAGATCTTATGCAGGAATACAGAAATCTTTCGAACCTTACCGGAAAAGAGGTGACTGTAACTCCTGTAATCAGCATGGCCGAAGGAAAGTATACTGCGCTGGTGGAAGGAATTTCCGATAAAGCAGAATTGATTGTAAAGCTCCCTTCGGGCGAAAGAAGGTTCCTTTCAAGCGGTGAAGTGAGTCTTCATTCGGAATTCAGTTAATTTGGCAAAACTGCCGATAGTTATGTTATAATAAATAGTTATTGAACGAATCAATGATTGGAGAAGAACATGAGTGATGAACTTGACCCGGAAATTGCTGCCCTTTTGAACCAGGCTACAAGCCAGAGTTCAGAAGAAAAGTATGACATGAAAGCTGCCGAGCTTAAACTTAAGGCAAAGGAAAGTTACGAAGCCAGAACTTCAGCCGGACGTTCAATTCACGAAGTTGATCTGAGTCAGACCGGATTCGAACCTGTCAAGGAAAAGTATCTTTTACAGCCTCAGAATGTGTTCAATGATGCTTCATATTATAAAGTTGCACTTTCAAATGAAAATCAGTCTGCCCAGCGTGTTCATCAGGTTCTTTCAAAATATCTGACATGTAAGGATCCGAAAGACCGTACAGTTTACCGCCAGCAGATTGTAACTGCTTACTGGGAATTCCTTCGCGGTCTTGTTGGAAAAGCCGGAGACCCGAATCTTGCAGGACCAAAACGCATGCTCATGCGTTACGGAGTTCTGCTTCCTTCTTTGTTCCGTCCGGAACAGAAGGATTTCTTTTCAAGAATTCAAATCAAGAATGAACTGAATGAACCTGTTCTTTATATGGACGAATGGTTCAAGGAAATCTCTTCAGGACGCATGAAGAATTCCATGACTGATGAAGCAAAGCCGGTTCATACAAAGAACATGTCGGCCGAGGAAGCTTCAAGTGCGGAACAGGCCAGACTTTCACAGCTGCAGTCAAAGAACTCGGGAAAACTTCAGAATGCAGAAAACATTCTGAATATCAAAGAAAATGAACGCACGATGCTTGAAACTGAACTCAAGACCCGTATTGATTCAATTACTGAACACCAGCTGGTAATTGGTTATGAACCTCACAGACAGAGTCTGACTGAGTATCAGAGAAAACAGTTCGCAGAGATTTCAGATTACCTGCATCGTCTTTCCAAAAACGATAAGGAACTTGCAAAAGCTTTTGCAGAATATCAGGAAGCAAAGGGCGTTTTTGATAACGTTCAGAACAAGCTTGAGGCTACTGGTCCTGTAGAAATTCATGCAGATACAGAAGCCGTAAAGACTGAATTCGATACAGTCCGCCAGATGGCAAAAATGACAATCGGACGCCAGGGAAACCAGTTCCCGGTATTTACCCGTGAATTCTACCACTGTACGGAAAACGGAACGGGAACACGTGAAAACGTTGTTGAAGTTCTCCGCTGGGTTGAAAGCCTGGATCCGGGTGTATTCCACCGTGTTCACAAAAACGTTCCTAACCGTATTGTTCCGTATATCCTTCTGGTTCCAACATACGGTGACCGTGGTTTCTGCTGGGAACCGTTTGACCGTTACAACCGCGTTACATCCCGCGGACGCATCGTAGTGCCGATGTACCCGCGTGACCTTCAGATTGCCGTTCTTACAGCCGTTGCCGATTTGAGATGGCAGGTTGCAAAAGAAAAGGCATCATACTACTGGATGGAAGAAGGTCTTACAGGACAGTACTTCCAGCATTTTGAGCAGAACAAACTGAAGGGCGACGTAAAGGAATACTTCATTGAAGATTACATCCTCTGGATGACAAAGGAATCTACAGGGGTTCAGCGTCTTGATAAAGACGTTCGCGGAATCTTCTGGCGCAACATGCCGTTCCCTAAGGAACTCAAAGAAGACCTGCGAAAACGTTCTCTCGTTTATGATGAACTCTGCAAAAAAGACGCCAACCGCGAAATGAGCGATGGTTATTGATGGTTTAGAATTTTTCTAAACCATCAAAGCGAGCGAGTCAAGGGTTTAAGTGAGCCGAAGGCGAACGTCCCTTTACCGCTCGCATTGAAAGGTACAGTGGAACACTGACCGCATCAAAGCGACTGAGTCAAGGCTTTAAGCGAAGCGTGCCTTGACCGGCCGCATTAGTAAATTTATTTCGCTTTGAGCTTTTACCCCTCGAAGGTTACTTCTTTCCCGATTCCGAATACGGCAATTCCTGCCGGTCCGAGGGAAGCCCCGATAATCGGTCCGATGTAACTGAGGTGCACGTTCTTGCACGGAATCTCTTTCATTACAAGTTCAGCCAGTCTCATAGCTTCGTCACCGCAGTCTGCGTGTGTGATGTAGATGTACTGGTTTTCAGGTCCAATCAGGACATCTTTCAGCATGTTTACAATTTCTGCAAGTGATTCTTCGCGGCCCTTAATTTTCTTGATTGCAACCTGGTCTCCGTTGATGTCGGAAATCAGAATAGGTTTAAGATCCAGAAGGTTTCCGAAGAAGGCAGCCGAAGGTTTGACTCTTCCGCAGCGTTTCAGAGTATCCAGATTATGGACTGTACAGAACTGGTTTACGATTTTAGTTTCTTCTGAAACTTTGAAGGCAATGTCGCGGGCGCTCATTCCCTGGTCGCGGTACTTTGCTGCCTGAAGGGCAACAAGTCCTTCGCCCATGCTGGCATTCTGGGAATCGATACAGTAAATCTCTGCTCCCTGGTATTCGCGGAGCAGTCTTGCGGCCACTTTCTGTCCGTCTTTTACAGAAGTAGACTGTTTGAGAGAACAGCCAACATAAACAATGTCATATCCTTCTATAAGGTATTTTGTAAATACACGTTCGAATTCTTCGGCAGGCACAGGGGTTGTAAAAATGCGGTCGCCTTTTCTCATGATGTCATAAAGTTCACGCGGTGAATAATACTCAAAGTCCAGACTGGCCCACTGTTCCTGTCCGTTGTAAATTGTCTTCATTCGTACGTAATCAATCTTGTTTGCAAGACGAATGTCGCGGCTCATGTCGGAACAAGAATCGGTCAAAATTTTTACCGGTCTCATAAAAATCTCCTGATTTTTCTTTTTTCTACAAATAACTCAAGTTACAATGATAACCCGAAAATCTTCATACGTCAAAAAAACAGTCTCGCCCTGGTTTTGTTACGTAAAGAAAAAAATTTGGGAAAAAGAATAAAACGTGTTATAGTATAAGAAAACGATGGAGATTTTAGAGATGTCTATTTTAGCAAGTTATCTTTTCACTTTTATTCCTGCGTCGTATATCGGCGTACTTTTTTTAAGCTGGATTCAGGTTGCTTATCTGCATTATTATCCTGAAACTTACCTTCCGGGTTTGAGAATTACACTGATTGTTACTACAGTGCTTGTTATCATCATGTCAGTCTTTGCGGCAAAAATTACAAAGCCGTTTACAGAGATTATCAAACGCCTTCAGACTGAAAAAAGAAAATCTACAGATGAAGAAAAAGAAACAGTTATCAAGACTTACAACAAGCTGAATATTCTTACAATTATTGGATGTGTTCTTGGCTTCATTGTAGGAAATACAGTTTCCCTTCTTCTTAAAATCAAGGCCGGTGCAGTTCCTGCAGATCCTGTAAAAATTTTCCTTGCCGTAATCCATTCGATTTTCTTCGGAAGCCTTGTGTGTTTCTATGTTATGTACATCACAAATGAAGTCTTTGCAAAATACCGTAAGATGCTTGAGATTCATGTTGTAGAAAAAATCGGGAAAGGAAGTTCAGTCTGTGCTTCAATTTATTTTGTATCCCTTGTAGGTTTCCTTTTTATCGGGTTCAACATGCTTCTGGTTCCGTTCGGTCTTATTCATGCCAATGCTCCGGATGCCCAGAGTGAATTCCTCAAAAGTGCTGTTTTTGTTTATGTGGTTTCTCTGCTCATGACAATTCCTCTTATTGGAGTTCTTATTACAGGATTGAACGGCCAGATTCAGGGAACTAAAAAGACAATTGATGAAATCCGTGAAGGTTCCCTTGCAAACCGTATCAATATCGGAAAGATTGATGATTTTGCCATGATGACTACATCAATCAACCGCCTCATAAAAAAGCTTAACGTTATGGTAAAAGACCTGAGAGCAGAATCTGAAATTGTAAACGGAACAGCCGGAAAACTTTCTGAGGTTTCCGGAACTGCAACCCAGGCACTTGCTTCAATGACAGACAGTTTCTCAAAAATCGAAACAGAAGGTGAAAAGCAGAGTCAGGAAATCGAAAATGCCGGACACAACGTTTCAGGACTTACAGACTCGGTACGTCAGGTAGAAGGACATGTTCTTCAGGAAACTTCGGCAATGCATCAGAGTTCTGCATCCATTACTGAAATGACGGCAAACATCAAGTCTGTTGCCGACATGACACGTAAGGCAGATGATGTTTCGGCCCAGCTCAGCACAACCTGTGATGCAGGAAATGTGGCTCTTCAGAATACTGAAAACACCATTGCGGAACTTCACACTGCATTCCAGGAAGTTCAGGCTATCGTTAAGACAATTCAGGATATTGCTTATCAGACAAACCTGCTTTCTATGAACGCCAGCATCGAAGCTGCACACGCCGGTGAATTCGGAAAGGGCTTCTCGGTTGTTGCCGATGAAGTCCGCACTCTTGCTTCAAGCTCTTCAAAATCTGCAAAAGAAATTCAGGCACTGATCGGTTCCATGGTTGAAAAAATTAATTCCAGCGTTTCTTCTATCGGGGAAACACGTGCCTCATTCAAGAAGATTCAGGAATGTTCTGTGGAGAACTCAAACCTGGTCCGCACAATTTCCAGTGCAATGGAAGAACAGAAGGTTGGTGCCGAAGAAAATATGAAGGCTACAGAAAGCATCGTAGCCGATACACAGATCATTCAGGACCTTGTGAACAAGCAGAATGAAATCACTTCAGATGTTGAACAGAGCATGAAGTCTGTTGTTGATTCTTCTACAGTAATGCGCGGTGCCATCCGTGAATCAGCTGAATCATCTGCATCTGTTAAGGATGTTATTTCGGATATCAATAACATGATTGAACAGAACAAGGCTGCCGTTGAAAAGATGGCTTCTGTTCTGAATCAGTTCGAAGTGTAAAAAAAACAAGTCAGTATAGTTGCAGTAACCTTACGAAAAAACTATACTGACTTTGTTCAGTTCCGCGCTCCCGCAGTTCTGAACGGCAGTTCGCAGTCCTTCCTGCCTTATCAAAACCAGGTCAATTCTTTATTCAGAGGTCATTCCAAAATGCCTAACGAACTTCTTCTCATTATTTCACTGGCAGCATCGTATTGTCTTATGCTGGTCGCTTACAAACTTTTCGGAAAGAAAGGTCTTTTTGTGTGGATTCCAATCTGCACAATTCTTGCAAACATCGAGGTAACAGGACTTGTAAATGCCTTTGGTCTTGAACAGACTCTTGGCAATACTCTCTTTGCTTCAAGCTATCTTGCAACAGATATTCTTTCGGAACGTCACGGTAAGAAGGATGCATCAAAAGCTGTATGGGCTGGTATCTTTACAACTGTATGTTTTATTTTCTTTTCGTTCATGTGGCAGCTTTATTCAGCCAGCGAAAACGACTGGGCTTTCGAACATATCCACGCACTGTTCTCAAACACACCGCGCATGCTTCTGGCAAGCCTTGCGGGTTATGCGGTTTCTGAAATCCTGGACGTAAAACTTTACCACGCATGGTGGAACTTCACAGAAAAAAAGACAGGAAACAAGGAAAGCTTCCTGTGGGTCCGCAACAACGGTTCAACTCTTGTTTCCCAGTTTGTAAATATTGTGATTTTCAACTTCGGAGCATTCATCGGTGTATACGATTTCCCGACTCTGGTTTCAATTACAGGCGCCTGCTACCTGATCTATGTATTCACAAGTCTGCTTGATACACCGTTCATTTATATTGCCCGCCGCATGAAGATTGCGGAAGAGGACTAGAAAAGAGTAGGGGTAGGCCCGCTTTGGGCAAACTGTAATTTTCGTTTTCCCGCACGGATAATGTCACACGGATTCGGGATGACTAACGTCATCCCATTTTTTATTATTTCATTAAAAGATAAGTTACTGAGTAATCATATTTCCTGCACAAAGATTTTGCGTTAGCAAAATCGAATCCGTGTGACAATTATTTTTTTTTCTCTTTTCGGCTTTACTAAGCGGAACGTAAATCAGTGTGACATTAAAGTCCTGTTTCGCTTTCGATGTAAACGGTTTCGATTCCAAGTTCGTCGGCCACTTTCTTCATTACAAGAGAAACGCCGACGGTTTCTGTTTCATAGTGGCCGCCGCCGATTACGTTTACAGCATTTTCTTTTGCAAAGTGGAACTGTTCGTGGGCAAACTCGCCTGTAATGAAACAGTCGATTCCTTCTGCAACGGCAGTTTCCACATCTTCGGAACCGCCGCCGGAAACGATGGCAACTGTGCTGTTCAGCTTCTTTCCGAAATCAAGAACAGCGTTAGCTTTTTTTCCGTCTCTCAGAACTTTGTCAGAAATCTCCTGAACGGAAAGTGGAGAAGGCAGAGTTCCTTTTACACCCATGTACATTCCCCGCCAGAAACCGAAAGGTTCTGTGTCAGTTAGTCCCAGCCGGGAAGCCATACCGTAGTTATTTCCGTATGGGTTGTTTGCATCAAGAGGTGCGTGGTATGCAATAAGTGCAAGGTCGTTTTTAATGAAGGCTGAAATGCGCTTGTAGACTGAACCGGTTATCTTTTCGCTGTGGCCCCAGAAAAGGCCGTGGTGAACAAAAAGGGCATCGCAGCCAAGTTCCGCCGCTCTCAGGGCAGTTTCTTCGCAGGCATCAACGGCAAAGGCAATCTTTCTGATTTCCTTTCTTTCCGGGTCGGAGTTCTGAATCTGAAGCCCGTTCATTGAAGGATCTGCAGAAAAGTTTTCCGGTTTCAGAAAATCATCAAAGTATTTTACAAGCTGGTTCAGAGTCATTTTGTTCCCCTACAGTGAATTGTTTTCGTTTTCTGTTTCAGTTCCGTTTGAAGCAAAGGCTTCTTCTGTGTGCTCCACGCAGGAGGTTACAGCTTTCATTTCCCGGTCACGTTTTGTTCCAAGAAAGCGGGCAAGGAAAGGATCAGTCTGCTGAACGAAGCCGTATCCCGGAGTGGTGTATTCAGGAACTGAAGAGATGTCAAAAATGCCGCTTACTTTATCCATGTGGCTTTCGTAAAAATCGCGGGCAGCTGTAATTCCCGTGGAATCTGTAACAACAAAGAGTTTTCCGTTGTGTCCGAAAAGTTCAGGAACCAGGCTGGTCATGGCTTCGAGTTCCTTTGAAAAATTAAAAGTGTAGAACTCTCTCTGGGATTCATACATCTGCGGGTTCAGCATGCTGCGGCAAACGGAACTTAATCTGCGGAAGAGGCGTGAATCTCCGCCGGAATGAAGCCAGCGGCAGTCTTTAACGTAAAAGTCACCGGAATAAACTGTGAAGCCTTTCTGTGCCAGAGTCTGGAGGAAAGGCTTGTAGTAGTAAGTGTCACCGCGTTTGTCCGGGAAGAAAACTATAACCTTTTCGTCAGAATCCGGGGAAGTGAATTCCGAAATGCAGGCAGGGCTCCGTGAAAATCTTTCGGCTTCGGAAAATCCTGTTCCGAAAGTTCCTGTAAGATAAACCTGATTCTGTACAACACCAGTCTTTCTTTCCGGAAAATCAACGGGACGGAAAATAAGGATCAGAATCAGAACTGCAAGAGAAAAGAAGATTGTAAGGCCAGCCCAGGATTTCATGAGCAGGGAATAATGGTCAACAATAAGTCTTGAAGAATAACGGAACAGGGCGTGGAAGTTTGAAAGCAGAAGAAGGATTGAGCCCAGGAAAATCAGGAGAGACCACAGGTCAACCGGGAATGCAAAGAGCATCAGAAAAGAAAGCAAAAAACTGAGCGGGGCCAGCATTACAAGAGAATCAAGTCTTGATTTCCTGGTAAAAAGAACGCGGCCGTTGCTGCAGATCATCAATATCAGAATCAGAATTTCACCGGACAGTTTCATATTTCTGATTTTATTTTATATTCGCGGTATAATCAACGTATGGAAAATTCTGAAAAAACTGCAGAAGAACGTTTTACTCTGTTCGAAATAATTGTAATTGCCTGTTTCATTTCCCTGATTTTTTCTCCTGTGGGAATAGGCCTTATGTGGTGGAAAAGCCGCTGGAGCAGAAAGACAAAAATCATCGTGTCCGGAGCCTTTGTTCTGGTTTATGCACTCATCGTGGTTCTCTTTGTCCTTCTGAACAGTTCTTCCCAGGCTGGAGCCGGCAGCGGACTCCCGTTTTTTGGAATGGAACAGAGCGCTGATGCCGGCGGCGGAAGCGGCGGAAAGTCTGACCAGTACAAGCCAAGCTCAAAATCAGTAAAGCCGGACGGCCGCGGAACAAAAACAACACAGACTTCCACAGCAACAGAAAGTTTTGTTGAAAAGGCAAAGAAGAGCCGCTGGACTTATTTCCTGATTCTGGTAGTAATCATGTTCATTCTTTTTGTAATCAGAAATCTAAAAGGAACAAGTGTAAAACCTGACGATAATCCTTACGTTGACACAACTCTTTATAAATTTCCGGTGCCGGATGATTTTGTCTTTCCTGCCGTGCATTACACAAAACTCGCTCTTAAGGAAGATGAAAAAATCCTTTATGCCACCACAGCAGAACAGAAAGCAAACAAGGGTGACATTGTCGTTACCAACAGACGTTTTGTTTTTGTAGGACACAAGGAAAATCTGGAACTGCCGCTTTCCGAACTGACGGCAATTTCTTCAATGAGCAACACAGCCCTTCTTGTGAACTCAGGGGAAAAATCATATTACTTTTTTGTTCAGGACACTCAGATGCGTTTTGTACTGCAGATTGTCCGCTGGGTTTATTCAAAGGAATACGGAAACGGGGAGTAGGGAATGACAGAAATTCTTGACGGACTTAACGAAGCTCAGACCCAGGCAGTAACTACAACCGAAGGTTATGTTCGCGTTGTAGCGGGAGCCGGTTCCGGAAAAACAAAAGCCCTTTCCCACCGCTTCGCTTACCTTGTAAACGGAATCGGGATTCTCCCGAGCCACATCCTCTGCGTCACTTTTACAAACAAGGCCGCTGCCGAAATGCGCATGCGTATCCGTAAAATCACCGGAGGAAACGACACCGGTTATATTTCCACCTTCCACAGTTTCTGTGTAAATGTTCTTACAGAAGATTCCTGGGCCGTAGGTTACCCCAAAAGTTTTGTGGTTCTGGACAATTCCGACATCGACCAGATGCTGCAGATTATCTACGATGAACGCGGACTTACCCTGAGGGATAAAACTTTCGGCGATGCCCGTGACATGTTCGAAATCCGTAAGACTCAGAAAGAAAAAGACTACTACAAGGACATGATTACCCTGCCTCTTGAAGTCCTTAAGGAAAAATACGATAAGGCTGAAAAAGTAGACGACATTCTGTTTTACGGTTATCTGTATCAGGAAAAGAAAACCTTCGCCCTGGACTACAATGATCTGATTGTTTTTGTTCTACACGTTTTTGACTGCAATGAAGAAGTGCGCAGAAAATGGCAGGAACGGCTGGAATATGTAATGGTCGACGAATTCCAGGATATCGACGACATTCAGTACAGACTTATGGAAGCCCTGGTGGAATATCACAAAAATCTTTTTGTGGTGGGAGATCCTGACCAGACAATCTATACCTGGCGCGGTGCGAATATCCGCTACCTTCTTGATTTCGACAAGAAGTTTCCGGGAACAAAAACCATCATGATGAACGACAATTACCGTTCAACTCCAAAAATCATAGATGTGGCCAATTCCCTCATAAGCAAAAACAAAAACCGTATGGAAAAGAACCTGCGGGCTGTAAATGCCGGTGAGTGCATGATGCCGGTTTATACTCATTCAAAAAAGCAGGAAGAAGAAGCACAGTTCATCTGCGACAAGCTTATGGAACTGCGTGAAAGCGGAGTTAAGTTTTCTGACTGTGCAATCCTTTACAGGGCTCATTACATTTCCCGAAATCTTGAAGAAAGCCTTCAGAAAAATCAGATTCCTTTCACCATGTTCTCAGGGATTTCATTCTTTGACAGGGAAGAAGTAAAAGACGCCCTGAGCTATCTGAGAATGTGCATCTATAAGGATGATCTGAGTTTCCGCAGAGTGGTGAATAAGCCGCGCCGCAATATCGGTAAAAGCCGAATGGAAGCAATCGAAAAGAAGGCCGAAGAAAATGAATGTTCGTTATTCCAGGCAATGTGCGACATGCATGATGCAAAAGAAGAAATTCTTTCGGGAACAAAGGCCGGTGAATTCATTGACCTTGTGAACAAGTTCTATGCCGAAAGCCGCCAGACTCCTGCAAGCGAAGTAATAAGCCACATCATAAACGAAAGCGGTTACGAGCGTATGCTCAGAACCGAAGGAAGCCAGGATAGACTCGATAACCTTGCAGAGCTGAAACAGGCCGTCTACGATTTTGAAACTTCGTGCGGTGAAGAATGCCCGGCCGATTACTTTCTGGCCCATGCAGCTCTTATGAGCGGTCTGGATGTGGGCGGTTCAAATGACGCAGTAAAACTCATGACTGTTCACACTGCCAAAGGTCTGGAATTTCCACACGTATTCCTTTGCGGAATGAATGAAGGTGTGTTCCCGTCACGGAAGGTAAGGGATCCGGCCGCCATGGAGGAAGAACGCCGCCTGTGTTTTGTTGCGGTTACCCGTGCAGAACGTTCGCTTTATATTTCAGATTCAGAAGGAAAGAATCTTGACGGCAGTGTGCGTTATCCGAGCCGGTTTATTTTTGACATTGACCGCCGGTGCCTGGAATACACAACGGAACTTTCCGATCAGTTTACCCGCAGCGCAAAAAGCTTCATCGATTCTTTTGACCGTATTCTTGAAAGTCGTGAACGTACTGCAAGCATGAAAGTTGGAGACGAAATCACTCATGCCATTCTTGGGAAAGGCCAGATTCTGGAAATCTCGGAAGAAGAAGGAGCTTTCCTGATCAAGTTCGAAAGCATTCCTACTCCAAGAAAGATCCGTTTCAGCGCACTTTCCTGAAAATGATGCGGACGGGAGTCTTTCTGCCCGTTTTCAGAATTCGAATTATACTCTATCATTAAGTCATGCAGGAAAATCCGGACTTCCTTACATCTCAAATCATCACTTACATCGGAAACAAGCGTATCCTCATAAGCAACATTGAAAACGAGATTTTCAAGATTGAAAAAGAACTTGGAAAGGATAAGCTTGCTTGTGCCGATCTGTTTTCGGGTTCCGGAATTGTATCAAGAATGCTCAAAAGTCATTCTTCCGTGCTTTCTGCAAATGACCTGGAAAATTATTCCCGCGTTCTGAATGACTGTTATCTGACAAACCGTAAGGATTTTGATGAAAAGCTTTATGACAGGCTCAGGAAAAAGATTCTGGAAAAATCCGAAAAGGAACCGGTAACTGGAATCATTACCGAAAATTATGCGCCCCAGAAAACAGGAAAAATTCTGAAAGGGGAGAGAGCCTTCTACACTCATGAGAATGCAGTGAAGATTGATTCATACCGCAGTTACATACAGGAACTTGTTCCCCCTGAAATGCAGAAGTTCTTTCTGGCACCGCTTCTTACAGAAGCTTCCATTCATGTGAATACAAGCGGAGTTTTCAAAGGTTTCTACAAGGACCCTGCAACAAAAACAGGATGCTTCGGGGGAGCTGCCAAGAATGCGCTTTCCAGAATCTGCGGCGAAATAGAACTGAAGAAACCTTTGTTCAGCAATTTTGACTGCGACGTTCATCTTTATCAGAAGGATGCTGTGGAGCTGGCCGGGGAACTGAAAGGACTTGATGTAGCATATCTGGATCCTCCGTATAACCAGCATCCTTACGGTTCCAACTATTTCATGCTGAACCTTATTCTTGAAAACCGTATGCCTGAAGGTGTAAGGGTTTCGAAAGTGAGCGGAATTCCTTCCAACTGGAACCGGAGTGCCTTCAACAAAAAGAATGCGGCGCTTGAAAGTATGGAGAATATCATCAGCGCTCTTGATGCAAAGTACACGGTTATTTCCTATAATTCAGAAGGCTTCATCTCATTTGATGACATGGAAAAAATGCTCAAGACGTATGGCGAAGTCAGAACTGTAGGTATTCCTTACAATACTTTCCGCGGAAGCCGTAATCTTTCGGGCCGCGACATTCACGTTACGGAATATCTTTTTATCCTCAAAAAATAGGCGTTGGGAGCGCCCGAAAAATGATCATTATAGAAACAATCGTTCCGGTATTCGTACTGATTTCACTGGGATTCATTCTCAAGCGCATCGGGCTCTTTACAGATGACGGAATCGCGGTAATCAAAAAGCTCTGCTGCAACGTGTTCCTTCCGGTTCTTGCCTTTGATACTTTGATTCACGGAAGCTATTCAAAGGATTCTCTCCTGCTGATCGGGCTTGAACTGTTCATGCTTTTTGCCGCCTTCGGTATCGGATTTTTCCTGAAACCGCTTTTTGATGAAAAGGTTCGCGGTTATGTTCCTTACGCCATGACGACTTATGAAGGCGGGCTCTTCGGCTGGGCACTTATTTCCATTGCTGTAGGAAAAGAGAATCTTTACTACATCGTAAGTATGGATATTTTTTCCGGAGTCTTTGTGTTTACAATCATGGCCACAGGACTGAAGCTGCTCTGCGGCGAAAAAATGACCAGAAAGGAAATTGCAGTTTCGGTATGTACAAATCCTGTAGTCCTTGCCACCATCCTGGGATTCTCGGGTGCCGCTTTGGGACTTGGGAAAATAATTGATGAATCAGCCTGGTGCGGACTTTATTCAAAACTTACCGGCTTCTTTACACAGCCAATGTCTCCTCTGATTCTTCTGTGCATAGGGTCCGGCCTTGTGTTTGACTGGAGTGTTCTTAAGAAAGGCCTTAAGCTTGCAGGGCTCCGCTATGCTGTGCAGGTTGTACTCTGCATCATTGTTCTTTTTGTGATTTCCCGTACAATGGGACTGAATGATATTCTTCTGAAATCACTTTTGATTTACTTCTTTGTTCCAACATCTTTTGTGCTGAATATGTATGCAAACAAAAAAGAGACCATCGAATTTACGTCATCTTCGCTGTCTCTTGAAATCCTGATATCACTGGTGATTTTTACTGTTATTACTGTGGTCGTGTAGAAGCATGACCTCTTTTGGAGAAAAAATGAAAAATAAACAGAGAAACGAACTTGCCGTATGCGGAATGGCTGCTGTAAAGAAACTTGAAAAAAAACATAACGACAGAATCCAGCGTCTGTATTTTACAGAAAAAACAGCTCCTCTTTTTGGCGGCTTATGCAAAACTCTTGCAAAGAACAAGAAGCCCTACAATCAGGTGAAGGACGAAAAGGAACTGGAAAAGCTTGCAGGAACTGTACATCACCAGGGTGTAGTAGCAATGATCGATTTTCCTGAAATCACACAGATTGATTCGGATATCATCAGTTCCTGGGTGGAAAACAAGGAAGATGCAGTTCTTCTGGATCATATTGGAAATGCAAACAATTTCGGAGCAATCGTGCGCTCTGCAGTTTTCTTCGGAATCAAGAACATCATCATTCCTATGGATGAAGGTCAGACTTTCATTACCACAAGCTCTTACCGTGTTGCCGAAGGCGGAATGGAATACGTGAATATCTATTCCGTTGCAAATCAGGAACGTCTGCTGGAAGCCGTAAGCGGAAAGATGCTGAAAGTAGGAACTTCCCTCAAAGCAAGAAAACAGACTTCGCAGATTCGTGAAGCGGCTAAAGGAAAACCTGTTCTTGTAGTTCTGGGAAATGAAGAAAAAGGAATTTCCAGAAATGTTGAACGCCTCTGCGATGAACTTGTGATTATTCCTTTTTCGGGCATGGAAGAAGGTTTCAAGGAACCGCTGGTTGAATCACTTAATGTGGCTCAGGCCGCTTCCGTTATCTTCTACGAAATGATGAAAAAATAAAACAGGGGTGGGGAATATGAGTGAAAAGAAAAAAGTAGTAGTGATCGGTGCCGGTATTTCCGGACTTTCTGCAGGAATCTACGCAGCAAGAGCTGGTTTTGATACAACCATTCTTGAACAGCATACAACTTTCGGAGGGCTTTCTACAGGCTGGAGCCGCAAAGGCTATTTCTTTGAGGGCGGAATGCACTGGCTTACCGGTAGTTCCGAAAAGCTCAAGCTGAACAGAATCTGGAAGGAAACCGGTGCCCTTTCGGATAATAATCCTATCGAAAACCGCGACCCGGTTTATACTCTTTTTTCAAACGGAAAGAAACTGAACCTGTGGCGTGACGTAGAAAAACTGCGCTCTGAGTTTACTGCCTACGCGCCGGAAGATGCAAAGATGATCCGCCGTATGTGCCGCGACATCAAGATGTTCAAAAACGTTCATCTTCCAGTAAATGAAGTAAAAGGCCTTAAGACAAAGAATCACATAAAGTCAGGACTCATGGAATTCATCAAAATGGCTCCTGCAGGGCTGCGCTACAATGCACTGGCAAAAACCAGCTACATTGATTACGTGAACCGTTTCAAGAACGAAGATATCCGTCACATCCTTATGGTAGTAATCGGTGACCGTTACAACGCCATTTCATTCATCTATTCCATGGCAGCCTTTGCTTCCGGTGACTGCGGATACCCTGCAGGCGGCTCTGTATGCCTTGGCCAGAACATGGCCGACGAATTCTACAGACAGGGCGGGAAGCTGGAATTCCATATGCAGGCCCAGAAAGTGGTGGTTGAAAACGGCAAGGCAATCGGGGTACAGACAAAGGACCGTTTTATTCCGGCGGATGCAGTAATTATTTCACAGGATGCGAGAAATGCCGTTGATACTCTGTTTGATGAAAAACCTGAAGACAAATGGATCCGCCGCATGAAAAAGCGTGTGGTAACAGAACAGAACATTTTCATCAGCCTAGGCGTAAAGGCAGATCTTTCCCGCCTGCCTTATGCCTGCGTATTCCCTCTGGAAGAACCTCTTGTTGTGGCAGGAAACGAATATCACGAACTCAGAATCAACAACTATGCAGCTTATAAAGATCACGCTCCGGAAGGCGGCACTTCGCTTACCTGTCTTCTTCTTGGAGAAAGCTATCCGTACTGGAAGGCTGCAAAAGAAGACGGAACATATAAAGACAAGAAGAAGGAACTGGGCCGCCAGTTTGTAGAAAAACTTTCGGAATTCATTCCGGAAGTAAAGGAAAACCTTGAAGTCATTGATGTGGCAACTCCATGTACATACGAACGCTACTGTTCAAGCTACGAAGGTTCATGGATGAGCGTATGGAATACAAAGGGCAAGCAGTATAATTATCCTCAGGAATGCAGCATAAAGGGCGTTTATTTCTGCGGACAGCGCGTGATGATGCCTGGCGGACTTCCGATTGCCGTTTATACCGGCCGCCGGGCAATCCAGCTTCTGTGCAAGAAGACAAAAACCGAGTTTAAATAGCAGAATCTCCATTGTTTTGTTGCAAAGCAGTGGCTTATATAGTAAAATGGAGAAAATGGAAATTTTCCATAAAGGAGATTTAAAATGGGAAAGAAAGTAAACGTAATGTCTTACTTGTACCTTATCGGAATGGCTGTTATTGCTATTGGTTTCTGCTGCCCGATGTTCAAATCAGCACTCGGTTCATCAAACGGATTCAAATTCATTGATTTCGATAAATCTGGTTTCGTTACAACTGGCGCTCTTCTGATTTTTGCAGGAGCTGTAGCTGGTATCGTTATGCAGTTCGTAGGAATCAAACAGGCAAAACTGATTAAACTTGTATGTCTGGTTGTTTCTATCGTAGGTGGAATTGTTCTCGTTGTTGGATTCAATGACAATGCAATCTACAAGGCAATTGCAAAAGGATTCCTCAAGCACGCAACTGTAGGTTTCTACATGGTAATCGTTGGTTGGGTAGTTGCTCTCTGCGGATGGCTTACATCTAAATAATTCATATTTATGAATACATAAGCCCGGACTTAAAGGTCCGGGCTTTTTTTTATCAAATGGTCCCTGAGCCTGCGGTCCCTGAGCTTGTCGAAGGGTCGAAGGGCCCATTTGAGTTTAACGGACAATAAATCCGCTTCTGTGGTATACTGTATATATGTTAAGGAATTCCGGACACGCAGATCTTCCTCTTCACACGGGCATTGTTCCCAAGTGGCTTGCCGACCGCATGATGGTTACCGGCACCCTTATCATGGAATCAATTATCCGGAATTACGGAGTTGATGAAGCCCTTGTCAGATTAAGTGACCCGCTCTGGTTTCAGTCTTTCGGTGCCGTTATGGGAATGGACTGGCACAGTTCCGGAATTACAACAAGCGTCATGTATGCCCTTAAGCGCGGGCTGAATCCACGGGCAAAGGAACTTGGCATTTACGTTTGCGGGGGAAGAGGAAAGTATTCCCGCCAGACTCCCGACGAACTTCTGGAAATTGGGGAACGGACCGGGCTGAACGGTGACGAATTTGTGCGGGATTCAAAGCTTGTGGCCAAAATTGACAACAATGCTGTTCAGGACGGGTTCCAGCTTTACCAGCATAATTTCATTCTTACAAATACAGGGAACTGGGCCGTAGTTCAGCAGGGCATGAACGGAGCAACCAGAACAGCCCGCCGTTACCACTGGTGTGCTTCAGACCTGAGAAGCTTTATAGAAGAACCTCACACCGGAGTGGTTGGAAACAATCAGGGAAAAATCCTGAACCTTACAGACAGAAACGCAGGCGGTACGCGAAATACAATTCTTGAAATGAGCCGTGAAGATCCTGAACGCATTCTCCGGGAAATCGGAGTCATGGCAAAGCCTGAGTCAGAAATCATCCTCCTTTCAGACGGAAAATCTGTTCCTATCCGGAAGAAGTCTGCTCCAGCAGTTCCAGCCGGGCAGGGGGAACTGTTTCCGGAACTGGTAGTCGTTCCTTCCGAACCGGCAGTTCAGAAGGAAACTGAAAAGACAGTTGTAATACAGAATAAAGGGCGCAATCTTGTAATGCCCGCTCATCACGAAGTTCGCTCAGAAGATGTAGATCTTAAGCGTCTTGGCGGAGTGCTTGCTACCGCCTACGAAACCCAGCCAAAAGATTTTGAAAGCCTGATGCTCACTCCGGGGCTTGGCCCAAGAACCTTGCAGTCACTTACACTGGTCAGCGAAGTAATTTACGGAACCCCAAGCCGTTTTACAGATCCGGCACGTTTTTCTTTTGCCCACGGCGGAAAAGACGGACATCCGTTCCCGGTTCCCCTGAAAGTTTATGATGAATCAATAAGGGTTCTCAGAGACAGCATTGAAAAGTCAAAGCTTGGTTATAACGAAAAGTCTGACTGCATACGCCGGCTTCACAATACAGCCATGTACGTGGAGCGGAACTGCCAGCCGGAAGTAGATTTTGACAAGGCAATAGAATACGAAAAAGGAATGTCCGACTCCTGGGACGGGCGCACCTGCTAGAGGTGCGGTTCTTAAACCGTAATCTTAACGGCTCCTGATTTTTCGTCTTTCGGAAGTTTATCGTAAGGAACCTTCAGTTCGGCAGAAATAAGATCTCCTGAAACAATATCAGAATCCTCTTTTGTGCTTACAAGTGTAAGGCCCAGTTTTGAACAGGCATAGAAACCTTTCTGGTGGCCCGGAAGTCTGAAGCCGTCGGAAGCAATGCGGAGAAGGACTGATTCTGTTTTCTGTGATTTTTCTGATGCTTCTTTGCCGCTTCCAGGAACTGCTGAAACAAAGCTCAGGACTGCGCGTTCCTTAGGAAGTTTTGCCATGTCTGAAAGTTTCAGAAGTTTCTTCGGAGCGTCCTCCGTACTGAAAGCAAAGTTGCACCATTTGTTCTGGCTTCCCGTATAGGCTTTGAATCCGTTCATCGGGCAGTCTCCCGAATGAGGGCACGGAGCTGTTACTGAAAAACCGTCTTTAAGAAAACGGGTTCTGAAAAGACTTAAAAGTCTTGCCGATTTTGGTACTCCAGGTTCTACCAGAAGGAAACGGGCGTCGGGTGCAGAATAAGCCTTCAGCTGGGAGTAGAGTTTCTTTGCCTTGAATTCCGGAGGCATGTCGGAAGTCTGTTCCATTTCGTTCATTGCGTTTCCGCAGGTAATGAAGTCTGCTTTTTTATTTATGTGGGTTCCGAAGCTTCCCTTTACGCGGATGATTTTCCACGGTTCCTGCTTTGTACGGGCTGCTACGGCCAGGAAAATATCTTCTCCGGCTTTCATGGAATTCTGGGAAACGTCCAGTACATACCAGGTGATTTTCTTTGAGCGGAGTTCAGGGCGTGCAAGCCAGAGTGCAGTTACAACTGTAAGTGGCCCGGTTCCAATATCCAGAGCAATGATTTCTTCTTTTTTTGATGACGGAAATGCAGATGCATCAAGATTTGCAAAAAGGCGTGTCTGACGAACAAGGTTCCACCATAGGTAATAACGTGTGTACACAGAAAGCTGGACAGCTTCGTTCATGTAGCCCAGTCTTCTGGAACTGCGTTCGTCTGTAAGCTGGTGTGAAAATTCCTTGATGTTGTGAGGCAGCTGCTGAAGCTGGCGGCTGTTCAGGGGACGAACGCTCTGCACGATGGTGTCAAAGTCATTCAGAACGGCCTGTGCATCTTCAGGGATTCTTGAAGTATCAAAAAGAGAGGAAACTTTCATTTTTTAAGTCCTTTTACGTAAAGGTAAAGATCTGTCAGTTCACTGCGGGCTTCGTGAATCTGCTGTACCAGCTCAATGTTCTGTGCCTTGAGACCTGCATCTTCTATAAGCTGTCTGCGGGCGCCTTCTGTGGTAAATCTCTTTTCCATGATCAGGTGTTTGAGACGGAGAATAATTTCAATGTCATTCTGGGTGTATTCGCGGCGCCCTCCGATATTTTTCTGTACCGAAAAGCCCGGGATTACTTCTTCCCAGTAGCGCAGAATGTGCTGTTTTACGCCGGTTAATTCTTCAACTTCGCTGATTGAAAATGTTGCCATATAAGTCCCGCAAAAAAGTTTTTCGGGCGGTGTCCGCCCGCCCGTTATTCACATTTATCCGAAAAGTTTTCTGCATTCCAGGTAGAAGCGTATTTCGTCGGCTTCGCCCATAGAAAAACTTTTTCTTGGAAGTGGTCCTGAATTTCCGATTGTCTCAAAGAAACTTTCTTTTGCAATCGGCGGAAGAAGGATTCCTGTCCCGTTGTCTTTTGTTCCAAGTTCCAGAACATCTTCTGTTCCGTGGATATAGTCAATTTCCATTCCGCCGGCCCCAGCGGTCCCTGAGCCTGTGCTTCCGGTCCCTGAGCCTGTCGAAGGGGCAGTCTTCAAGTATTCGTCTAAAGCCGGCTGAAGTTTTGAAACTGCCAGTTCCCTGATGTCTGTTTTCAGAATCAGGTATTTCTGCTGTCCGTCTTTCTTGAAGGCAAAACCGAAGTCCGCATTTGATTTCTTTACGGCTTCAATCATTTCTTCTTTCGAAGAAGCGTCTGTAACTTTTCCGCCAAGTTTTTCTGCCAGCGCATGAATCATGGCGCATGAATCGGCATTGAATACTACGCGGTGAATCGGTTCGAATGTGAGTCCTTTGTCGTAGATGTTTACGATTTCAACGAGAGCATAGCGGACATTTGATGTTACAAGGTCGTCTCCGCTGAGAGTCTTTTTGTGTTCATCCCATGTTGCTTTTGCAGTTGCAAGGGAATGGTTTCCGTCACCAACAGCAAAGAGGAATGTGCTTCCGTCTGCCTGGCGGTTTTCTTCGGCAATTTTGTTAAGTGCTTTCTCAACGATGGAGTTGTCTGTAACTGCCCAGCCGGAAATTTTTCCGCCGTTCATCATCATCTCGCCGTCGTAAACCGGAGTTCCCTTCTTTGCGTTTTCGCCGCAGGCTTCAACGAGACTTCCGTCTTTGTCGTTCACCAGAAGCATGATGTGAGGAAGTTCAAGCGGAGCACCTTTACGGATTTCCATGCGCGGCGGAATACGCTCAACAATTGTTGCTTCGGTTGCGCGGATGTTTGCAGTTGTGAAAGGTTTCCATTCGTAGGTTTCAAGATCAATGCAGCACATAAGTCCTTTGCGCATACGGCCGAAAGCTGTAGTGCGTTCAAGATAAACAAAGGCATTCAGCGGGTCAGCGAAGATGCCGTCTGCAATGTATTCGTTCATAGTCTTTCTGATTTTTTCAATGCGTGCAGGTTTGTCTGCTGCGTTCAGATAAACTTCAGGAAGAATCAGATTCAGGGTAGAAGGATTAGTTCCTGCAGCTTCTGAAGTTTTTTTCCAGTATTCAGGATTCTGTGTGTACTGGTCGCATGCAATGACAGACCAGCTCTTTACGTCGATTTTTTTTGGAAGAAGAATTTCCGGAACGAAAATTCCAAAGTCATTTATTTTATTCATAAAAAAATTATATCACGTTTTAATAAAATCTTTCTATGTAAATACAGGCTGACACATGTCATTCATTGACTATTAGTTTTTTTGAGAGTATTATTTTTAAACTATCTATATTTTATTTCTTTCATTAATGGAGAAAAATCAATGGCAAAGTATGTTTACTTTTTCGGTAACGGCGACGCAGAAGGCGACGAATCAATGCGTCCTCTCCTCGGTGGTAAAGGTGCTAACCTTGCACAGATGGCTAAGGCTCCACTGAGTCTTCCAGTTCCACCAGGATTCACAATCTCAATTGACGTTTGTCAGGAATACTACAAGCTCGGCAGAAACTACCCTGAAAAACTCGCAGCTGAAGTTGCAAAGAACCTTGCTAAGCTTGAAAAAGCTATGGGCAAAAAACTCGGCGATGAAAAGGATCCACTCCTCGTTTCAGTTCGCTCAGGTGCTGCTGAATCTATGCCAGGTATGATGGATACAATCCTCAACCTCGGTCTTAACGACAAATCAGTTCTCGGTCTTGCAGCAAAAACAAACAACCCACGCTTCGCATGGGATGCATACCGCCGCTTCATCCAGATGTACGGAAACGTAGCTATGGGTGTAGAACACGACAAATTCGAAGAAATCATCGACTCTGTAAAAGCAATCCGCGGAATCAAAGAAGACGTTGATCTTACAACTGAAGAACTTCAGCAGATTGTTGACAAGTACAAGAAGATGTACAAAAAAGAAAAGGGTGAAGATTTCCCACAGGATCCACAGGTTCAGATGTGGGGAGCTATCGGTGCCGTATTCGGTTCTTGGATGAACGAACGTGCTATCATTTACCGCAAGCTCAACAACATTGACGAAAGAGTAATCAAAGGTACAGCTGTTACAGTTATGGCCATGGTATTCGGAAACATGGGTGAAACATCAGGAACTGGTGTTGCATTCTCACGTGACCCATCAACTGGTGAAAACCACTTCATGGCAGAATACCTCATCAACGCTCAGGGTGAAGACGTTGTTGCCGGTATCCGTACTCCAATGGATATCTCTGCTCTCGAAAAACAGCAGCCAAAGATCTTTGCTGAAATCACAAAAATCCGCAACCGCCTTGAAAAACACTACCGCGATATGCAGGATATGGAATTCACTGTACAGGAAGGAGTTCTTTACATGCTCCAGTGCCGTAACGGTAAACGTACAGGTCCAGCAGCTGTTAAGATGGCTGTAGACA
Organism: Treponema sp.; assembly: GCA_045617385.1. Classification (GTDB taxonomy): domain Bacteria; phylum Spirochaetota; class Spirochaetia; order Treponematales; family Treponemataceae; genus Treponema_D. Next base: position 25,467 of record JAZLIM010000051.1, on the reverse strand, counting down.
TGGTAGCTGAAAAAATGATCACAAAAGAAGAAGCTCTTCTTCGCGTAAAACCAGATCAGCTTGATCAGCTCCTCCACCCACAGTTCGATGCTAAAGCTCTCAAATCAGCAAAACCTCTCGCATCAGCACTCAACGCTTCTCCAGGAGCTGGATGTGGTGCTATCGTATTCACAGCTGACGAAGCTGTAGAATGGGACAAAGCTGGAAAGAAAGTTATGCTCGTTCGTAAAGAAACTTCTCCAGATGATATCGCCGGTATGTATGTTGCTCAGGGTATCCTGACTTCAACAGGTGGACGTACATCACACGCAGCCGTAGTTGCTCGTGGTATGGGTACACCTTGTGTTTGTGGATGTGCAGACGTAGTATTCACAGGAAAAGACACAGTTACAATCGGTGGAGTTAAATTCAAGAAGGGTGACATCATTTCTATCGATGGTTCAACAGGTAAAGTTTACGGTGAAGCAATTCCTGTAACTCCAGCAGCAGTTTCTGGTGACCTTGAAACATTCCTTGGTTGGGCTGATGAAATCCGCGAAAAATCAGTTCGCACAACACCATCTGGAAAGAAAGTTAAGGGATTCGGAGTTCTCGCTAACGCAGAACAGAACGAAGCTCCACAGGCTTTCCGCTTCGGTGCTGCAGGTATTGGTCTTTGTCGTACAGAACACATGTTCTTCGAAGAACCAAAACTTACAAACTTCCAGAAAATGATCATTTCTGAAGATACAGCTGCTCGTAAAGAAAACCTCAAGGCTATCCTGCCAATCCAGGTTAAAGACTTCTACGGAATCATCAAAACAATGGAAGGACGCCCAGTAACAATCCGTCTTCTGGACCCACCTCTTAACGAATTCATCCAGGCTGAAACACCAGAAATGGCTAAAGCACTGGCTAAGAAGCTCGGAGTTTCTGTTGATACAATCAACAAGAAATACTCAGAACTCAACGAACACAACCCAATGCTCGGACACCGTGGATGTCGTCTGGCTATCACATACCCAGAAATCTACGAAACACAGGTTGAAGCTATTGCTAAGGCAACAGCTAAGGCTGAAAAAGAAGGACTCAAACACGATGTTCGCATCATGATTCCTAACGTAACAACATTCGCAGAACTTAAACAGATCCGTGCACAGGCTGAAGCAGTAATTGCTAACGTAAACAAAGCTGAAAAGACAGAACTGAAGTTCCAGATTGGTTCTATGATCGAATTCCCAAGAGCTGCAGCTACAGCAAACGAAATTGCTCAGTACGCAGACTTCTTCTCATTCGGTACAAACGACCTTACACAGACAACATTCGGTTTCTCTCGTGACGACTACGGTAAGTTCATCGATTCTTACCTTGACCAGAAAGTTCTCCTCCAGGACCCATTCAAGACTCTTGATGAAGGTGTTGGTGCAATGATCGGTCTGGCAGAAGCTGCAGGACGTTCAGTTAAGTCTGACCTGCACCTCGGAATCTGTGGTGAACACGGTGGAGATCCAGCATCTATCGAACTTTGTTACAAACTGGGACTGAACTACGTTTCATGTTCTCCATTCCGTGTACCAGCAGCTCGTCTTGCCGGTGCTCAGGCTGTAATCAAAGCAAACAAAGCTGCTAAGGCTGCAAAAGCTGCCGAAGCTGCAAAAGCTGCAAAAAAAGCACCTGCTAAAAAAGCAGCTCCAGCAAAAAAAGCTCCAGCTAAAAAATCTAAGTAATTAGACTTTAAGCTGTAATTTTTAAGCTACAAAGGCCCCTGGAACAATCGTTTCAGGGGCTTTTTTTGTGTTTAGCAAATGGTCCCTGAGCCTGTCGAAGGGCTCATTTGATTTCAATAAAGCAGTTCTTTACTTTCCCCTTTATGTGTTTTGTGTTATAAAAAAGTATGAACTTTTATTCACCAAACTCTTTGATGATTTCTGATGCAGCAAAACTGCCTGATGATGTCTGTGTAAAACTGGTTATGCGCCACAGTATCCGCTATGACAATCCACCAGACGGCGATTACTCAAACCTTATGCTTACGCCTGAAGGAATTGAGCTTTCAGAAAAAATCGGGGCTTCTCTTGACCGGCCGCTTGGATTTACTGCTTCAAGTCCTGTAAACCGCTGCGCCCAGACTCTGGCTTCGGTTTGCGCCGCCATGAGACCGGAACTCAAAGGAAGTGAATATCCCGACAGCCGCTGGGAAAATGTGCGCCGGATTCCGGAACTTGCCGCAATGAAAGGGGACCCGTCATCCAAAGAGAAAGGTGGACCGGGCTGGTTTGAATATTTTCACGCTCTCCAGAAAGGAGATACAGTTACTACCAGAGGTGTTACACTCCGGGAAGAAGTTCTCCCGATTATCGATGCAATTTTCAATGACGGGAATGAACCTGGAAAACTGGATATTTATTGTACCCACGACAGCCATATTATTATGCTGGCCAGTGCCCTGTTCGGGCAGGAAACCGGTGTAAACTGGGACGAAAGATGGTGCCATTATACAGAAGGCCTCTTTTTCTACGGTACAAGAGACAATTTCACTGCATTCTGGCGTGGCCAGCAGAAAACTTTCGTAACTTTTTAACTTTTTTCTCGTTTAAATATTGAAATTCTCTAAGGTAATTTATTATATTATATTATACACGATATAATATTATTTATATTGGATAACAAATGATGAAGAAAATTGGACTTATTTTTGCATGCTTATTATTCACACTGGTTCCTCTTGCCGCGGAGCAGGGAATTGTGATTCAGGTTTCTCACAACACAACAAGTTTCGCAAAACTTGATGCCGGCGGACAGCTTTACGCCCGCAGTGCTCTGCAGAGCTTTGTGAACAACCTGACTCTTATGCGTGAAATCACAGTTCGTACCGAAGAAAACGACCGCACACTTAATGAGCTTCAGAAGACTTCGCAGGTAGACGCAAGCCGCGGACTTGGCTCTGAAGCTTCGGCATATGCAACAGATCTGGTTTCCAGAGCAGACCTTCAGACTGCAGTTTCTCTGGTAAAATATGCAAAGGGCTGGAAGCTGGAATACTCAATTTCAGAAATTGAAACCCAGAAGATTATTGCCGGCGGACAGTCAGATTCTTATTTTGAAATCGACAGCATTGATGAAGAAGCAGATGTTCTTTCGTACAAAGCTCTGTGTGATCTTCATGCAAAGGGATTCATTTCTCCGGTACCATACAGCATCCAGCGCCAGCTGACTCATGCAAAAGACACTGAAGAAAATTACTCAGCATACATTCTGGAACTTACACGCCAGATTGCAGAAGACAAGGCAGAACTTGAAAGACTTCAGAAACTGAATGCAACAGAAGCCGACCGCATTGAAGCCGAAAGAAAACAGCAGGCTCTGCGTCTCAGAATCCAGGCTCAGGAAAAGGCACGTCTTGCTGCAGAAGAAAGTCTCCGCCGCCAGCGGGAAGATGAAGAAAGACGGCTCAAGCAGGAACTGGAAATCCGCCAGCTGAATGATGAAAAGAAAAGTGAACTTGCAAGAAAGTTCCGCGACACAATTCAGAAGAACAAGGAGCAGCAGCTCAAACTGAGCCGTGAATATCTTAAAGGGCTTTCTCTTTCAAAGCGTATCGAATTCATCGAAGAAGACCGTCAGATTCTGCGGGATCTTGAATCCCAGCTGGACGTAACCGTGAAGGCACGTCTCAGAGATATTGAGAACCGTGAAAAAGCTGAAATTGACAAGATCAACGCAACTCCATGGCGTAATGGTGAAACTGATGCAGAAGGAAATCCTACATCAAAAGCAAAAACAAACCGCCAGAAAAAGATTCAGTCTGTACGCGACAGCTATGCAAAGCAGAAATCTTCCGTTGAAGCAGAGCTCAGAAAATCATTTTCTGATTCCATTAATGCTTACCAGAAACAGATTGATGAAAGCGTTGCCGAACTTGAAAAGACAGAATTTGTTTACCGTTCATTCCTCAGTGACTGCACGGAGCTTACAGTAAACGTAAGCCCTTATGACGGCGTAAAATACGGATGGGAAGTATTCCCTGTGTTTGCAATGCGAGGCATGTACCGCGTAAAGAATATTCCTGATATTTCAAGCAGAAATTATTTTGTTTCCTACAAAGAGGTTACAGGCCGTGATGCAAGATCCGACGAAGAAAACCGCTATCAGGAATATCTGGATCAGGTAGACCTGGCAGATATGTGTTTCAGAACAGATATTCCTTACATCTATGGTGAACTGACTCTTAAGGTTAAGTACGATCCTTACGACGGGCTCTATGCCATCGACTTCAGGAATTTCAATCTCCGAAAGATGGAGGACAACAGCATTCTGCATTCATTCTCTTCCGGCGATTACAACAACATCAAGAAAGCGGAAGCTGCAGAAAAACACCGTGAAGAAAGGAAAGAAGAACATGTACGCCAGGTAGCTGCTGTTACCAGTGCATGGAATAAGATGCAGCGTGGAAGAAGCGGTGTTTTCCTGTCAGGTGCAGGTGGCGATGCAGCTCACGGGGAATCTATGGATTTCCTGTTCCAGGCTCTCTTTGGTGGAAGCCATCTGTACGGTGGAATCTACATCGGTGTAGACACTCTTGCAGTTTCAGACAGATTTTTCAGCCGTAATGATTTCACAAACGTAAATGTTGGAGTAAATTTCGGAACTTGTGTAACTTTAGGTCCGTTCCGTCCTTATCTTGAAACAGGAGTAGGAGTAGGTTCCGCATATGATTCGAATAAGTCAAAATCTGACCCGGTTTATGACGGACTTCTTGAAGTAAAAGGACGTGCGGGTGTAGACCTGAAACTCGGAAACGGTTTTACATTAGGTGCTTTCTATGAATCTACCTACAGAGAAAAATTCGGTGCACGGCAGTGTGCAGGTTTCCTTGCAGGATTTTCATTATAGAAAAATAGATTAAACAGAAACGAAAAAACACAGGAGGTTTTTTTATGAAAAGATTAATTGGTTTTGCAGCAGCTCTGACAGCTCTGGCATTGTTCGCAGGATGTGCATCATCTTCAGTAAAAGGATCCGGAGTAAAAGGAAAAGCAGGCAAAATGGTCAGCAGCAAAATCGAAATTGTTGACTATCAGGGTGCTTCATTCGGAAAAGAAATTCCAGAATGGGTTATGCTTGTAGCAGAAGGACAGTATTCAACAAACGTTCTTTCTAAGGCTATGCCTGATCTCAAGAACAAGAAGGTATTCGTAACACTGGCACAGGGAGACAATCTTGAATTCGTTAAGCAGTGGACAGACCTGGTAGACGTAGAAGTGCAGGTTGGTGACACAATGCAGCGTGTTGTAGGAAAAGCAGTTTCTGCTTCTGAAGTTGCAGGCGGAAAAGAAGTAGGAAAAGATGCTCAGCCAACAGAACTGGAACGTTCTCTTTCTATGTACAAGGAAGCTGTTTCAGCCGTAGAAGTAAACGGTCTTGAAAAAGTTGCCAGCTACTGGATTGAAAAAATCGTAACTGACAAAAACAAGAACAAAATCGAAAGCTTTGAATACTATGCTGTATGGGCAATGGACAAAGACCGCTACGACAGACAGATTGATGCTGCCATGGATTCAGTTCAGGACAACACTTCAGAAGGAGAAAAACTCAAGGAAATCCTTCGCACAAAACTTGCAGATGTAATGATTTCATCAAACTCTGCAGCAGTTGAAGAAATTGCCTACGATCTCTAATTTTAATCAGGAATAACCAATGAAGAAGACCGGAATATTTTTACTTGCAGTACTTTGCGTATGTTTCTCACTTGCCAGCTGTGCTTCAGACAAAGTAGAAGAGCGTCCTTTATGGACAGACGACTTCACTGTAAGCCAGGTATTCCCGTCTTCCGAATTTGTTACAGGTATTGGCCGTTCAACATCCGCAGCCAATGCGACAGTACTTTCTGACGGTGAACTGGCAGCTTACTTTACCCGACAGATTACCGCAGTTACCAAAGGCATTCAGAAAACAACTAATGCCGGAGGTCTGACAGACGACCGTCAGATAGTAAAGGATGTTACTATCACTTCAAACATCAAACTCTTTGCAGTAAATCATACTACACCCTGGTTCAGTAAGGACGAAGGTGTGTGGTATTGCTGCGCTTACCTGAACCGGAAGGAAGCCTGGAAAATCTACGAAGCTGTTGTAATCCAGTATCAGAAGGAATTCCTTTCGTTCTATGAGTCTGCTGAATTCGAATCGGATGCATTCAAAAAGATTCAGGCTTACCGCGAAGCTTCAAAGGCCGGTGAAAACTATTCGGATGTTCTCACATTTGCCGAAATCCTTTACAAGTCAGGCTGCTCAAAGTACTCTGCGGACCGTACCCTTATTGCTTCGATTGATGAAAAAATCATGAAGGCAAGAAACTCCATCATCATGAAAGTGGAAGTAAGAAATGACAGAAACAACCGTTATTACAATGCAGCAGCAAAAGTACTTTCCCATCTTGGAGTTTCTGTTTCTGAAACTCACTATGCATACAAGGTGCTTGTAGAGGTGGATGAAAACAAGCAGAAGTTCACCGATACAGTGGTGGCAAATCCTGTAATCAGCATAAGCGTGTCTGACGGGGTAGAAAAGATTCTTTCAGAAAACCGTGTTCTGGACCGCGTAACAGGCTTTATTGAAGCAGAAAGCCTTGTAAACAGCAAAATTGCAGCAGCTGTAGAAAAAGAAATCGCAGGCCCTTTTGCCGCTTCCTTTGCAGATTTATTCTAAAAGAAAAGATTTTTCCTCATAGTTTGCAGATATCCGTTTCAATTATTATAATCCAGATTGAGCATTTGATTCGGAGGTATTACTGATGAAAGAAATCCTGGACTGGAATTCTTATATTGACTGCAGCCGAAGAGCTGTTGCTGAAGGCATGGTTCTTCTTGAAAACCACAACAATGTTCTTCCGTTCACTAAAGGAATGAACATCTCCGTATTTGGTCGTATTCAGACACATTACTACAAAAGCGGAACAGGTTCCGGAGGAATGGTAAACGTTTCACATGTTACCGGTATTCCAGAAGGGCTTCGTGAAAGCGGAGTAGTAACACTTAATGAAGACCTGGAAAAAATCTATACAGAATGGGAAAAAGAAAATCCTTTTGATACAGGTCTGGGATGGGGCATGGAACCATGGAGTCAGAAAGAAATGGAACTTTCTGAAGACATTGTAAAACAGTCCTCAGCAAAATCAGACGCCGCTCTTTTTATAATCGGGCGTACAGCCGGCGAAGATAAAGATGCAGGGGAAACAGAAGGTTCTTACTGCCTTTCAAAAATTGAAAAAAACAATCTGGAACTTGTAAGAAAACACTTCAAAAAACTTGTAGTGCTTTTAAACGTTGGCGGTCTTATTGAACTGGACTTCATTGAAAACTGTAAGCCGGACAGTGTTATTATCGGCTGGCAGGGAGGAATGGTTGGCGGTCTTGGAACTGCAGACGTTCTTACAGGAAAAGTTTCGCCATCTGGCCATCTTACCGATACAGTTGCATACAAAATCAAAGATTACCTTTCAGACCAGAACTTTGGTGATGCAGTACGAAATTACTACAAAGACGATATTTATGTAGGCTACAGATATTTCGAAACCTTCGCAAAAGATAAAGTACGTTATCCTTTTGGATACGGGCTTTCATATACAAGCTTTGCTTTTGAAGCCGGAAAACCTGAATATCTGGAAACAGAAAAGAAAATCACAGTTCCAGTAACGGTAAAGAATACAGGAAACGTTCCAGGAAAGGCTGTTGTGCAACTCTACGTTTCTGCACCAGAAGGAAAACTGGAGAAGCCGGCAAAGGTTCTTGCAGGTTTTGAAAAGACTGAAGAAATTCCTGCCGGCAGCTCAGTTCAGCTGAATACAGAAATTTTCCTCAAAGATTTTGCATCCTTCGATGAAAAGGGTGTAACAGGACACAAATCATGTTCTGTTCTAGAAGCTGGAACCTATACAATTTTTGCTGGCGAAAACATCCGCGATGCAGAAGCTGCAGGTTCTGTTGAAATCGGGGAAACCGTAATCAGACAGTACAATACGGCTTTTGATGAAAATCTTGAAGAACGCATCAGTAAATTCATGCCTGAAGAAATTCCGTATACAGGTAACAAAGGCATCATGCTTAAGGATGTGTATGAAGGAAAGTCTTCATTAAAGGATTTTGTTGCCCAGCTTTCCGATGAAGAACTTATGTGCATTGTACGTGGAGAAGGAATGGGAAGTTCCCTTGTTACTGCAGGTACCGCTTCGGCATTCGGCGGAGTTTCTAAAAAACTTCGTGGTTACGGAATTGCTCCTGTGTGCTGTGATGACGGTCCAAGCGGGATGCGCCTGGACTGCGGTACAAAGGCATTCAGCCTTCCTAACGGAACAATGCTTGCCTGTACTTTCAATACAAAACTGAACCGCGAACTTTTTGAATACCTGGGTCTTGAAATGTGCAGCAATAAAGTTGACTGTCTCCTCGGCCCTGGAGTAAACATTCACCGCCACCCGCTGAACGGACGCAATTTTGAATACTTCTCTGAAGATCCTCTGCTTACGGGCCGCATTGCAACCGCACAGCTGGAAGGACTTAAATCAAGAGGAGTGAGCGGAACCCTTAAGCATTTTGCAGGAAACAACCAGGAATTCAGCCGCCGCGAAAGCGACTCTGTCATCTCCGAAAGAGCTCTCCGTGAAATTTACCTCCGCGCTTTTGAGATTGCAGTAGAAAGCGGAAAATGTGACAGCATTATGACAACTTACGGAATGCTGAACGGTGAATATACTGCCGGAAACTATGACCTCTGCAATACAATCCTTCACAAAGACTGGAACTTCAAAGGTGTTGTAATGAGCGACTGGTGGGCTTCAATTTCCCGCGACCAGAACGGCAAGGCACATAACCGCAACTTTGCAAAAATGATTCGTGCTGGGAACGACCTCTATATGGTTTGCCCTGACGGAGAAAGAAACGCCATCGGCGAAAATATGGAAGAATCCCTTAAGGAAGGAAAACTGAACCGTTCGGAACTTCAGCAGATTGCAATGAATGTCTGCACTTTTGAACTTGAAAATCAGGCCTTCCTCAGAACTATCGGAAAAGGTCTTGAAGTAGAAATCATTAACAGACCAAAGGATGAAGATGATGTTTCCATGGATGATGTTGAATACAAAGTTCTTGGAGATGAAATGACTGTAGACCTGGGAGATGCAATTTCTGAAGTTGGTTCAACTTTTGTATTCGCCTTTGATGTTACGAACCCGGGACTTTACAGCTGTATTCTCCGTGCAAGTTCAGAACTTGGCGAAGTTGCCCAGCTCCCTTGTACCTATTTCTACAACGGATTCCCTATCAGTACAGTAACCTTCCACGGAACAAACGGTCAGCTTACAGAAGTGGTAAGGGGCGGACTTTTCCACAGCCGCTTCGTTATCCTGCGTCTGGTAGTTGGTGCCCGCGGCCTTAAACTGAAAGACATTACTTTCAAAAAGGTTGATTCGGTTCCTGAGTCGGAAAAGTTCTCCATTTTCGGTTCGTGAACTTTGAACGCATTTTTCTGAATAACGGTCCCTGAGCCTGTCGAAGGGGCGAAGGGGCCGTTTTTTTATGCTGTCTTTTTGTTCTCGCCGCTCTTCTTCAGGTTAATGTTGTGCCACATCTTCTTGTTTTCTTCCAGGAAATAATCTTCCAGGAATTCATAGATTGCAATAACGCCACCGCCGATCAGAAAAATAGAAATAATAACAGGTGCCATAAGTTTTCTCCTTACAAAAGTCCGCTTTCCGGATGATTTATGATTCAAGTATACTTTGTCACTGTGTCAGAGAGTGAGACAGTGATTGAGAATGTTGTAGATAACAAAATGTTATTCAGTTTTCACAAAATTGTGGTAAAATTAATGGCATGCAGCGAAGAAAACGAATAGGCGTAATTATTACCAATCCTGAAGCCGCCTATTCTCACAGAATTTTGTCAGGACTTGAAGAACAGTCAGCACGTTATGGTTATGACCTTGTTGTTTTCAGTCCTCTTGTAAGTATGGGAATTCCCCAGAAAGACTATGTTGCTGCAGAACTGAATATCCTGAACATCATCAATTTTGATCTTCTTGACGGGGTGGTTGTATGCGCCCGTTCTTTTCTTACAAACGGTGACAAATCCATAATCCATAGTATCGAAGCTCTGCTCAGGAAGAAGTGCAAGGTTCCTGTTGTTTCCATTGATTACCATCTGGATTTTCCAAGCGAACCGATTTTCATGGATGGCGGCGATGAATTCGCTCAGATTGCTGATCATATATTCGGTTATCATAAATGCCGTAACGCAATATTCCTTTGCGGAAGCGAAGGAAATCATTCCATCAAATATCTTCTGGACGGTATTCTTAAAAAGGCAAAGAAATACGGAATTCCAAAAGAAGATGTTCAGGTAGTATACGGTGATTTCTGGTATACGAGCGGTACAAAGCTTGCACAAAGAATTCTTTCAGGGGAAGTAAAACTTCCGGATGCAGTAATCTGCCAGAACGACTATATGGCACTGGGACTTGAATCCACACTCCGTAAGGGTGGAATCAAGGCTCCTGATGACCTTATTATTACCGGATATGATGCAACAATGGATGCTGCTCTGAACGAAGTAACAATCACTTCCTACATGCCGCGTCTCAGACGCCTTGCTATGGAAGGTGTGAATGCGTTATTCAAAAAGATAGAACCGGAAGGCAAAGTCATTCCTGTAAAAATCAAGGATGAACCGGGACTGGTCTGCGGTTCAAGCTGCGGCTGTAATATTGACTACTCCCTTTACCGTAATGCAATCAACCAGTGCATTTATAAAGTAAACCGCAGTGAAGACGAGTGGAACAAAAGAGAAAACTTTGACTTCGGACGACTTATGGAAAGTTATATGTTCGAAGAGCTTACCGAACAGAACAATCCGCTTGAATGCATACGCCGAATTTTCGTTGATGCATATCTGCTTGAACCATACAGCTGTTTCTATCTTTGTCTGAATGAAGACTGGCTTGATACCGGAATTACAGAAAAGACAGAGTATACAAACAAAATAATCATGGCTACGAACAAGATTTCAAAAGAAAATCCAATGTATAAACAGAATGCCAATGTTTATTCACTGGATGTAAAGAACGGATTCAGAAAGCGCCAGATGCTGCCGCAGCTGGACAGTGAATGGCCCGGTCCTCAGAGTTTCTTCTTTGTGCCTCTTCACTTTGTTAAAAATACTTTCGGTTATGTGGTAATTCAGTTTGATTCAGAAAAGGGACTTCATCCTACGCTCATGCACCGAAACTGGCTGCGTAATGTTCAGAATGCCCTCGAAATGGTGCGTACAAAGAATTCACTTTATTCGCAGACTGTGGTAGATGAACTTACAGGAATCTATAACCGTAACAAATTCAAGGAATTCGTAGAAAACAAGAATAACCTGAATATTCTGGATAATGCCGGAATAATGATGCTGGATATCGACTTCTTCAAACACATAAATGATACATACGGTCACGATGAAGGGGATCTTGTTCTTAAGCACATTGCAGAGCTTGCAAAGTCATGTATCCGTTCTTCTGATGTTCTGATCCGCTGGGGTGGTGAAGAATTCCTGATTGTCTGCCCGAACTGTTCTTCCAAAACAAGACTTATGGAAATTGGTGAAAAGATCAGAAAGACTGTGGAAGAAGACAATTCCATGATAGACCTTCTGACTGTAAGCATTGGTATAAGTGTAAGTAAAAACGAAACTGTTGAAAGAGCCATAAAAAAAGCTGACCTGGCTCTTTACTATGCCAAGAAGCACGGAAGAAACCAGGTCATCATGTTCGGTCAGATTCCAAAACCGTAATAAGTTTTATACCAGGAACAGTTCCAGTCCAAATACGATTCCGCAGCAGATAACTGCAACAGGAAGAAGTCCCATTCCAAACCACGCTGCAATAATTCCAATTACAAGTGCCATAATGCCGGCCAGCTGTGACTGAGTTGCTTCAATGATGGCCGGGAAAGTCATAACCGAAAGGGTAATGTACGGAACGTAGTAAAGGAATGATCTGATGAAACGGTTCTTAATAGGTTTACGGATAAGAGTAAGCGGAAGAACACGGATCAGATATGTGACTGCAAAAGAAACCAGAATATAAATATAAGTATTTCCAGACATTATTCAGCCTCCGCGATTTCTTCAGAATCAGATTCGTCATCTACAGGTTTTATGATTGCCACAACAGAAGAAATAACTACTGTAAGAATGATTGTTCTGTTTCCGCCTGAAAGGGTCTTAAGGTACGGAAGACGTGAAAATGCATAGCTCAGAGCAAAACTGATGATTACGGCAACGAGGATTGTAAGGTTCTTTTTAGAAGGCGGAACAATAATTGCTATGAACATTCCGTAAAGCGCTACAGAAAGGGCACTTACAATGCGTATAGGAAGAATGTTTCCCGCAAGAATTCCAAGGGCAGTTCCAAGAGACCACAGAGGAACAGAAATGGAAAGGGCTCCGTAGTTATAAGCGGGATTCAAAAATCCTTTACGGGCAATAGAAATTCCGAAGATTTCGTCAGTCACTCCGTAGCCTACAAGGAAGCGGTGGATCAGAGGAGTGTTCTGGTCAAAACGCTGGCTTAAGGCACAGCTCATAAGAAGGTAGCGTGCATTGATGATGAATGCCACGTATGCAACCTCAAGGTATGTAACACCGGCCTGGATGGATGTGAACAGAGCGTATTCGCCTGCAGAGGCAACGTTGAGCCAGCTGGCAAGGAAACCCTGCCAGGCGTTGAGTCCTGCATTCTGTGCAATAATTCCAAGAGAGAAGGCAACAGCAAAATACCCGAGTCCTATCGGGAGCCCGTCCCGGACTCCTTCAAAAAAAACTTTTGCGTTATCTTTTTTCATGTTCCTTTAAGTATATATGAAAACAACTTTTTATTCACTTGAGGAAATCGGGAAAAAGAATTTGTGCTATACTGATTCCATGGATAAAAAACATTTAGCCGGCATTCAGAGTGTTCTGGATGATGCCGCAAAGAAAGGAATTGTTGCAGGAGTAAACTGTCTTGTATTGAAAGACGGTCAGGAACAGGGCTACTGGGAATCCGGTATGGCAGATGTAGAAAACGGAAAGGCTTTTACGCGTGATACAATCGTGCGCCTTTATTCTATGAGTAAACCTGTTACCGGCGTTGCAGCCATGACTCTTCTTGAAAACGGGAAAATCGATCTTTTTGACGAAGTTGCTGAATATCTTCCGGCCTTCAGGAATATGACCTGCATGGAGAACGGTAAAGTTGTTCCCTGTACACGTCCGGTCCTGATTCAGGATCTTCTGAATATGACGTCGGGTCTTTCTTACGGCAGTGACCAGGATGAGGCTCACCGTCATATTTCCCAGTTGATTAACGGAAAGGGCGGTTTAAACGAAAGTGCTTCCGGACCAAACAATATTACAACCCGCCAGGTTGCAGACCGCATTGCGGAAGGCCCTTTGAGTTTTAATCCGGGCACTGATTATGAATACGGATTGAGTGCAGACGTTCTTGGTGCCGTCATTGAAGTGGTGACAGGCATGAAGTTCAGCGAATATCTTTCAAAGACTATTTTTGAACCTCTTGGAATGAAGGACACGGGCTTTTATGTTCCCGAAGAAAAACAGCACCGACTTGCAAAAGTTTACCGGTGTAATTCGGGGCAGGCGGCCGGAGCCTGGGGCGGCAACTCTTCAGGCGGAGAAATAGAACTCTTTACCAGCTGTAATCTTGGAATCCAGGATACCATGAAACTGGCTCCGGCCTTTGAGTCTGGCGGAGCAGGCCTGGTTTCAACAGCAGATGACTATATGAAATTCGTTCAGATGCTCTGTAACCGCGGTGTGCTGGACGGGCACCGTATTCTCCAGGAAAAAACAGTAGAGTACATGAGTACAGCAAAGCTGAAGCCGAATCTTCAGGCCTGTTTTGAACGCAAAATGGCCACCTGGACAGGCTACAGCTATGCCAATCTGAACCGTGTGTGTGTTGAGCCGGGGATCATGCCGATGATTTCTGTGAAAGGCGAGTTCGGCTGGGACGGATGGCTTGGCACTTACATGAGTGTAGACATCCACAATAATCTGGCCATTGTTTACATGACGCAGAAAGTAGATGCCGGCACTACAAGTACCACCCGCCGCGTAAAGAACATCATTTATTCGTCGCTTTAAATCTCATCAAAACTTGCTTCTGGTCTGAAACGCGAAAAACGTTAGAAACGTTCTCCCGTCATTTGCTAGGAAGACCGGGAACGCTAGCTAGCGTCGCTAAGTTGCAGCTCGGCAAAGAAACTATTGACCCGAGCTGCAGACTTTCCCGGCTACCTGAAATGACTCGCGAACGTTTCTATCGGGTATCGTAGAGACCTGAAGCAATTTTTGGTTTTATTCCGTCGCTAATCGTATAACTTCGTATACTCAAGCCGCCATTGCGGCGACTTAAATAATTTCCTATATGTAAATGAAGTAATCAAATTAATTCTTACAGGCTAATTTGATTACTTCATATGCGCCGTCGTAAATTCCGGCGGCCTTGTTCTTTACGATGTTGCGGCACATGCGGTTCAGGGGTTCTGGATCTTTCTGGAACTGGTCCAGCATTTCGCGCACCGAGTTCTTTGTTTCGCACTCGTATGTTCCGTCACCAATTTCTGCACTGTGGATTGCGCCCCAGGCTTCGTGGCCTCCGACACGGCGTATGAAAAGTTTTGGAACCGGGTAGAATGCCAGTTCGCTAGGTTTTGTTACAAGCACGTCACTTCCTCGCATAAGAAGGTTCGTTATGTAAACTGCAGCAAAAATATCCTTATTGCAGAATACGTGAATTCCTTTCGGTGCGCTTGCGTCTCCTGCAGGAGTCAGAAGTGAGTCCGAAAATCTTTTTGCGTCTTCAAAATCATCAAAGTGGGTAACTGCCATTTCCTTGAGTTCAGGAATATCTTTTAAAAGTCCTTCCCATACATTTTTATGGTCACCTGTATTCAGCATGAGCATTGCTCTGTTTGCTTTGATTTCAGGCATCAGGTAGCGGATGATGTCAGCATAGATTTCTTTCTGGGCGCCGGCGCCTCCGATTGTAAGGAGGTAGCGCACGGCGTCTCCTTTAGCACGGCGGTCCATTCTGAGCTGGCAGTCATTCTCAATGTTTACAACCAGTTCATGGTCAATGTAATGACCTGTGCATTTAACTGAACCGTCTGTCATCGGTTTCAGGATATTGTCTTTATCCATGCCGCGGAGTGCTTTGTATCCCATGTATGCACTTTCTGTCTGGACTGTGTGAAGTGAACCTTCGGCCAGGTGAAGGGCCATAGGCCAGTTGTCAGGAATAGCGTTTACTACATTTGTAAGTCCTGCGTGAACGGCTCCCTGTACCGGGTAAACGTGTGCTCCAACAAACGGAATGTCTTTTGGAAGGTCTGTATAAACAGGTGTGAAAAGTTCTGCGACTTTCTGGTCTGAGCTGTTGTATGAAAGCTGGCGGAAGCCTTCTGAGTTCATAGGTTCCCAGACCAGCCGGTTAAAAAGCTTTGATTTCTGCGAAAGACGGGAACCAAGGGAATAAAGTTCGTTCTGGCTTTTTATGATCTTGCCGGCTGTGGCATCCTGGAAAGAGTGCAGGTCGAACCAGTATGGTGTGTAACCCATGGAACGGGCGGCTGAAGCCAGTGCGATTGAGATGCGGTAGTGACCGAATCCCATGCGGATGTTTCCTACGATGAGAGGTTTTTCTCCGTTTGACTTTTCTGCAAAGTTATAAGGAGCCGGAGCAGATTCATCAATAACCAGATTTTTTACTCCAAGGTTTTCAAGGACCGGAACAGGTTCTGCTTTAAGGTGATATTCTTTATTTACGTCATCCCCGAATTTGCGTATGAATTTCTGTTTATTTCTGATGCCTTTTTTCACAACTTTTGCAGGCATCTCATTTCCAAAAATAACTTTTGATTTGTCCATCAATGGCCTCCAGAAAAATAAAGTTTGACAACAGTATTCTGCCGTGCTAACCTAGAATTAGAAGTGATAGTAAGACTATCAGAAACGCAATTACAGTATAACTTTGAATTACGGGTTGTCAAGTGAAAGGAACAGGACATTTTAGGGAAGAGCGTTATTCTTACGCTGTAGGAGTTGCTGCCGGTCTTTTTCTTGAAAGAGGAATTGATGCAGTAAAGATGACGGACATTGCGGAAAATTCGGGAATCGGAGTTGCATCCCTTTACCGCTATTTTGAAACAAAAACTGAAATTGTGATTCGTGCAGGAATCATCCTCTGGAACCGCGTCCAGGCAGATTTTCTGAATTACATTCAGTTGAACAAAGCTTCTTCGGGTTTAACCAGACTCATCTATGATCTTGGATATTTCCGGACTATGTTCGAGAAACAGAAAAGTTTCATAAAATTTCTTGATGACTTTGACCGGATTATGCTTTCCGAAAAAGTACCAAAAGAAAATCTTGTG
Organism: Treponema sp.; assembly: GCA_045617385.1. Lineage (GTDB taxonomy): Bacteria > Spirochaetota > Spirochaetia > Treponematales > Treponemataceae > Treponema_D. The sequence goes on along the minus strand of JAZLIM010000051.1, from coordinate 9,014 downwards.
GAATATGAAAAATCTATCGTGAACTTTTACGGTCCTATTTCTGAAGCCTGCGAAAAAGGCTGGGAAGACGGAACAATCAGAAAAGATGTAGATCTTCCTGCTGTCTATGCTGCCGTTACCCATTCACTTGTTGCGGTCTGTCAGAAATACATCAGGGGAGAGATTCTTCCGTCTGATGATGCTTCAAAAGCCGGAAAAGAAATCGAAACACTTCTTGAAATGACTGCTGCATATCTTGCAGCCTAAAATACAAAACTTTGCTTCGTTTACACGGAGTTCCAATAGGAGGAAATTTATGAGCGAAAGAAATCTCAGCCTTAAAGAAAAGATTGCTTTTGGAATCGGTGCTGTAGGAAAAGACATGGTCTACATGCTTTCAGCCAGCTATATTCTCTACTACTACCAGGACATTATGGGTGTAAGTGCAGTTGCAATGGGAATCATTCTGCTGGCTGCCCGTGTATTCGATGCATTCAACGATCCGATCATGGGTGTAATTGTTGCAAAGACAAAAACACGCTGGGGAAAATTCCGGCCGTGGCTTCTTATTGGGACCCTTACAAATGCTGTTGTTCTGTTCCTTATGTTTGCAGCACCTCCTGCCTTGAACGGTGCCGGTCTTGTAGCTTATGCCGCAGTTACGTACATTCTTTGGGGCGTTACCTACACAATGATGGACATTCCGTTCTGGTCAATGATTCCGGCTTTTACAAAAGCAGGAAAGGAGCGTGAAGGTCTTTCGGCTCTCGGACGTTCATGTGCAGGCGTGGGTTCTGCTCTCGTTACAATCGTTACAGTTCTTGCTGTCCGTGCTCTGGGAACAATGACTGCAGGGGCAGATGCATCAGCAAAGATGATTGAACGCTCAGGCTACAGATGGTTCGCTCTTGTGATTTCCGTTCTCTTCGTTCTGTTTACAGTCTTCATGTGCCTTACAATCAAAGAAAAGTCTACTGTAGACATGAAGTCTGCCGGAGTTGGAGAAATGTTCCGCGCACTTCTTAAGAATGACCAGGCTGTAATCATGGTTGTTGCAATTGTTCTGATCAACACAGCTCTCTATACAACTTCAAATCTGACAATCTACTTCTTTAAGTATGACTTTGGCGGAGCAGAAGCATGGGAAGGTCAGTACACTCTGTTCAATACAGCAGGCGGCGGATTCCAGATTCTTTCAATGATGATTCTTTTCCCGGTTCTCCGTAAGTTCATGGATTCCCTGAAAATCATGTACGTCAGTTTTGTCATGACTTTTGTAGGATACATCACTCTCCTTGGAATCTCACTTTCCGGCGCCACAAATGTTTTCTTCCTTCTCATTCCGGCCTTCCTTATCATGAGCGCTCTTGGAATGATGAACGTATGTCTCACAGTATTCCTTGCAAACACCTGCGATTACGGTGAACTTAAAAACGGGCGCCGTGACGAGTCTGTTGTATTCTCTATGCAGACTTTCGTTGTAAAACTTGCATCAGGTCTTGCAGCACTCTTTGCTTCACTGATTCTTCAGTTTACAAAAATCTCTGAGCTTTCAAAGCTCGAAGAAATCGTGATTGCTTCAGATGCAAGCCGCACAGGGCTCCGTTTCAGCCTCACATTGATTCCTCTTGCTCTCCTGATTATTGCAGTAATTCTTTTCAGCAGAAAATATGTGCTCACTGATTCAAAGATGGAAGAAATCCAGAAAGCACTGGCAGAAAGAAAATCTGCCGAATAAGAGGTGTTATAAAACATGAAGCCAGAGAAAGTTCTTGTTGAATATGAAACAGGCGGAGTACGGAAGTCTCTTGAAGGACTTGTTTCCGGGAATGAAGTTGATTCTGCCTTTGGGGATTCAGAACTGCAGGTTCGTGTAAAATACAGCGACGGCAGATTTGTTCTGGCGGTTATTCCTTCCAGGACTCTGGTTTTAAAGAACGCGGTTCTTTACGGTTCTTTGGAAACCGCACAGGACAAAAATACCCGCTATTTTCTGAACGGGTATCAGTCCTGGACAGACAGCCGTGAATATTCTTCCTCGGAAAAAGAAAAGACTGTCGGGTATGCGCCCGAAGGTTTCAAAAGGAAGATGGGGTTCAATGCTTACGGAGACTATGACTTTTTCGGAAAGAAACTCTCCAAAGGTCATTTTCACGGCTGGACTTATGCGTACGTAAGGAATAAAGATTCACTGGAATTTGCAGGCTCCCTCTCCGAACTGACAGGAAGTTCAAACCGCCGTGTATTTTCTGACGCAAAAGATTCCCACGCCTTTGCTCTCATAAAAATCGATTCAATGGGAAACCGCTTCTGTATTCATGCAGACAGTGATCCTCTCGATTATGAAATTTCGGAACAGGAAGTTCTTCTTGATCTTCTTTTCCTTAAGGGAACTGAAGAAGAAGTCTTTTCAGAATACTTTCAGACTTCCGGCATTCAGAAGCCGGCAGCTTTTCCGGTTCTCGGGTGGACAAGCTGGTATGATTTTTATCAGAACATCACTGAACAGAAACTTACAGAAAGTCTTGAAGGGCTCAGAAAAACAAATGCGGTTCTTCCGGAAGATTCCCGTTTTTCGGTTTTCCAGATTGATGACGGATATGAACCTTTTGTGGGAGACTGGCTTTCAGTTGATTCTGAAAAATTTCCTGAAGGTCTTGAACCTGTTGTCAGAAAAGCCCGGGGAGCAGGATTTAAAACGGGAATCTGGTTCGCTCCTTTTTCTGCAGAAAAAGAATCCGCTCTTGTAAAGGAACATCCCGACTGGCTCCTCTGCGGCAAAAACGGCGAACCTGTTCTCTGCGGGTGTAACTGGAGCGGATTCTTCGGTCTTGATATTTACAACGAAGAAGTCCGTGATTACGTAAAAAAGACTACACGCCACTTCATCGATGACCTGGGCTTTACTCTTCTGAAAATCGACTTTTTATATTCAGCATGCATCGTGCCTCGCAGAGACAAAACGCGAGGCCAGGTCATGCTTGATGCAATGGAATTCTTCCGCCAGGTTTCGCACGGCGCAGAACTTTTAGGCTGCGGCGTTCCCCTCGGCTCCGCATTCGGGCTTGTCGATTACTGCCGTATCGGAACAGATGTTTCCCTCTCGTGGGATGACAAACCCTACATGCGCCTTCTTCACAGGGAACGTCCAAGTACAAAGAACACCATTTTGAATTCGCTTTACCGCCGCCAGCTGGACGGCCGTGCATTCCTGAATGATCCGGATGTTTTCCTCCTGAGAAGCTATAACGAAAAACTCGGGAAAATGCGGAAGTCTCTTCTTTCTGAACTCAACGCCCTTGCGGGAAGCCTTGTGTTTACTTCCGACAATCCTTCCACTTACGACTCCTGGCAGAAGGAGGAACTTGAAAAAGTGAATGAATTAAGGAAGGCGGAAATCATTTCGGTAGAAAATAAAGGAAGTTCAGTCACTGTAAAATTCCGTTATCTGCATAGAGAAAATGGAGAAAGACAGTTGAGATTTAACCGCAAAAATGGGAAAATAACTGAAATCTAATTTTTCTGGAGTTTTCACAACATGGAAGACACAAGTGAATTTTTCGTTCAGGAGACGGAAGCAATCTCGTCTTTTGTAAAATGGCTCAGAACTTTCTGTACATGGGACAATCTTGTAAAGCTGGTTTTCTCAGTACTTGTTATTCTGGTTCTGTGGATTATCTATAAAGTTGTTATCCGCACAATCAAAAAGGTGCCTGCCGAAAAAGTTTCCAAGCACAAAACAATGCTGCTTACAACTATCGTGAAGTATGCATTCTATGTGATTGTCATCATGTTTGTTTTAAGCCGCTTCGGTGTTAAGCTCAGTGCCATCTGGGGCGCTGCTGGAATTGCCGGAGTTGCCATCGGTTTTGCTGCCCAGACTTCTGTCAGCAACATCATCAGCGGTATTTTTGTTCTTACTGAAGGAACAATCAAAATCGGTGATTTCATTTCAGTTGGTGATGTTTCCGGAATCGTAGACAATGTAAACCTGCTTTCCGTTCGTGTTCACACTCTTGATAATCAGATGGTCCGTATTCCGAACTCTACGGTCATCAACTCAAACCTTACAAACTTCTCATTCCATTCAAAACGCCGTTTTACTTTCGGAGTTTCAATTGCATACGAAACAGACATGGAAAAGGCTCTCGAAGCTCTTTCAAAAGCACCTTCTCTTTGTCCGACAGTTCTTCAGGATCCGGCTCCGGCAGTATGGTTTGACGGATTCGGCGATTCAGGAATCAACATGACTGCTGCAGTATGGTTCAAATCTTCTGATCTTGTTGCCACAAAAAATGCAATGTACGTTGCAATCAAAAAATGTTTTGATGAAGCTGGAATCGAAATTCCTTACAACAAGATTGTGGTTGATTCAGGAAAGCTTACAGTTGAAACAGGAAAGGCTGCTGCTCCAAAAGCTGCTGCCAAAGCACCTGCAAAGACTGCCGCAAAATCAAAAACTTCCAAAGCAAAATAATGTCAAATCAGTTTGATGATTACACATGGGAAAAAATGCTCTCGCTTTTTCCCATGCGTAATTATGATATCTCCAGCTACTACAGAATTCTTTCTCCGGACTTTCCGGAATTCCTTACACCTTATCTTGAACTCCCGGTAATGAAGCGTCTCAAGGGAATCGGGCTTTTGTGCGGAACCGACTGGACCAGACTGTACCGTAACCGTTTTTATTATTCCCGTTTTGATCATTCCCTTGGTGTTGCTCTTATTGTGTGGCATTTTACCCGCGATAAAAAACAGACTCTTGCAGGCCTTTTTCACGATCTTTCAACTCCGCTTTTCAGCCATGTCGCCGATTTCAGAAAGGGAGACGCTCTTACGCAGAGCGCCACAGAAGAGCCTAACGCTGCCATCATAAAAGGCAACAGGGAACTGGTGGAACTTCTTGCCCGGGACGGGCTTACACCGGAACAGGTTTGTGATTACCACATCTATCCCGTTGCCGACAATGAAATTCCTCAGCTCAGCGCAGACCGTCTTGAATATATGTTTCCAAGCGGAATGGCCCTGGAGGGAAGCTGGACCATGGAAGAAATACAGCAGGTTTATAACGATCTTGAAGTTATGAAAAACGAAGAGGGCGTTGATGAAATTGGTTTCAGAACTGTTGAAGCGGCTGAACTGTACTGTTACCGCTTCTGCATGACAGGGCATGTGCTCCAGCTGAACGAAAACAAGCTTACCCTCCAGCTGCTGGCAAAAATAACCTCACTGGCAATAGAACAGAAAATCATTACCGAAGAAGACTGTATGCTTCTTTCCGAAAAAGAAGCTATGGAACGGTTCGACAAATCAGAGAATCCTGAATTCCGGAAGTATTACCACACCTTCCGGAATATGACAGAAATAGAACATACCGGTTCAAAACTTCCTGAAGACGAATACTTTTCGGTAAGTCTTAAAGTTAAGCAGCGTTATATCAATCCTCTTGTAAAAGCAGGGGAAAAAGCACGAAGACTTTATGATGTATCCGAAAAGAGCCGGAAACTTATCGATGATTTCCTTACTTACTCAGATACAGAATGGGGCTGCGTAAAATTCAGTCAACAATATTGTTGATCCAGATTCCTTTCTTTACCAGAACGACTCCGATTACGGCTTTGATCATATCAAGCAGAGAAACGGTAACGTAAATCTGCATGATGTTCAGTTCCGTAAAGTGGGTCAGTGCAAAACAGACACTAACTGAACAAACCCATACAAAGAAGCTGTCAAAAAGGAAGGTGATAAGTGTCTTTCCTCCGCACCGCAAGGTGAAGTAACATCCGTGAAGCAGGGCATGAAGCGGCATAAGGCATGCAACCACTGTAATGAAATTTGCCGCAAGCTGCTGAACTTCTTTTTCAGTTTTGTAAATTGCCGGGAAAAGGTTTCTGAGGAAGAACATTCCGATTCCAATAATAACGCATACCGAAACTGAAAGGGCAAGCATTTTGCGGACTGTAGACCTTGCTTCTTCGTTTTTGTTTGCACCAAGCAGCTGACCTGCAATAATGGAAATGCTTTCTCCGATCGCAAAGAAGAAAACGTTACACATGTTTGAGATTGTAGAAACGATATTCAGTGCAGCCACAACCGAAAGTCCTTTCAGGGAATAATTCTGATTCAGAACTGTGAGTCCCAGTGCCCAGAGTGCTTCGTTGAGCGCAAGGGGAGCTCCCTTCACAAGAATACGACCCATAAGTTCCGGCGGAATCTTCAGTGTACGGTAAGCGCCCTTTACCCAGGTGTACTGACGGTCTTTTGAATTTCTGTGAGCCTGTGTCCAGCCGGCGTTGATGGAACATTCCACAAAGCGCGAAATGACTGTTGCGACTGCAGCGCCTTCAACACCCATTTCCGGGCATCCAAGATTACCGAAGATCAGAAGCCAGTTGAAAAACAGATTCACAAAAACGGCAGTAACGCCTGCAATCATCGGAGTTTTTGTCTGTCCTATATCACGCAGCGTATTTGAATAAGCCATGCTTACAGCAAGAGGAATAAGTCCCACCAGCATAATGTGCAGGTAATTCAATCCGTGTTCCATTGTCTCTGCCGCGTTTCCAATTCCGTCTGTTTCATGCAGAAAACGGGCAATAAGGAATTCTCCTTTCAGAAGAAGCAGAAAAATGCCAATTATTGTAACAAGCGAAACGAGAATCATTTTTGCCCGGAAAGTATTGCGGACACCTTCATCATCTCCCTTTCCGTAGTACTGTGCTGTGAAAATTCCTGCCCCCGAAACGCTTCCCCAGATACATAAGGTAAAAACAAACATCAGCTGATTTACAATGCTGACACCGTTCATGGCATTGGTACCTGTCTGTCCAACCATAATGTTGTCCAGAAGGTTTACAAAATTCGAAATTGTATTTTGAACTACAATAGGAAGAACAATAACAAAGACTTTTTTGTAGAAATCTTTTGATCCTATCCAGCGGTGAAGACCTTTTTCTGTCAGTGAATTACACATAGAAAGCAAGTTTAGTGTGAAGAAGATATATGGGCAACAGTAAGTGAAAAATCCCCGAAAATCCTTATAGTCTTTATAGGGCTTCAAGCATATCCGCGGTCACGGGCTCTTCTGCGACGACATGGCCATTTATCAGAAGCTGACTGACCGTAAAACCGGCCAGGTAACAGTCGAATACAACTACACATATATCGATATGGTCATGGATTCTTACCTTGAACGCGGACTGGAACCATTTCTGGAACTAGGATTCATGCCGTACAAAATGGCAAGCGGAGAACAGACCGTTTTTTACTGGAAGGGAAATGTAACTCCGCCTGCCGATTACGAAGAATGGAAAAAGATGGTACAGAATCTTCTCCGCCATCTTATGAGCCGTTATGGAACTGACCGCGTTGTAACCTGGCCAATCGAAGTCTGGAATGAACCTAATCTGAAAGGTTTCTGGAAAGATGCAGATATGCCGGAATATTTCAGGCTTTTCAAGGAAACTTTCTATGCGGTTAAGGCGGTGGATTCCCGTTTCCGCGTTGGCGGCCCTGCAGTCTGCGGCGGAACTGACGAAGTGTGGATCTCGGCCTTCATGGATTTCGTTTCAAAAGAAAAAATACCGGTAGATTTTGTTACCCGTCACCATTACACAACAGAACTTCCGGATCCTGTGGGGCACTACGGCTACGCTGAGCTTCAGAGTGATGAAGCAGGCTTTGCAAACCTAAAAACTACCCGCGATATTATCGACAGTCATCCGGAATATAAAGGCCTAGAAATTCACATTACAGAATTCAACACCTCTTATATTCCAAACTGTCCAATTCACGATACAAACCAGAACGCAGCTTACATTGCAAAGCAGCTTTCCCGCCTTGGCGATGGAAACGAGTCCTATTCTTACTGGACTTTCGGTGACATCTTTGAAGAGCAGGGCGTTCCGTTTACACCTTTTCACGGCGGTTTCGGCCTCGTGGCAAACGGCTGCATTCCTAAACCTACATTCTGGATATTCGCCTTCTTTAAAAGTCTTAAAGAAAAAGCCTGTGTCTGCGTTCACCGAGATGACTTCAGCGTAATCGTGAAAACTGAAGACGGGGAATATCGCGGCGTCCTTTTCAACCGGGTAAATCACCGCGGAGACACAGGAACCGTAAACCTTGAACTCGAGTTCCCGGAATTTAAAGAGAATTATTCCTTTATCACAAAGCGTGTAGATGAAGAAACCTGTAATCCGCTTAAGCTCTGGCATGATATGGGCGAACCGGCAAATCCTTCCAAAGCTCAGGTGGAACTCCTTCAGATGAGCTCATGGCCTCAGCTTGGTTCAGACCTTGTTTCTGACGGTAAGGTAAATATCAGCCTTCCTGAAAATGCTGTGGTTTATTTTGAACTGAAACCTTGCCGGACTGAGTCTGACAGGGGTTACGATTACAATAAAGTGATGCAGTATAAATAGGGCGTTCCCCCGGCAGAAACCGCAGTAAACTGCGTTTCTGCCGGGGTCGGCTAACTCCAGGTTCCGCGCAAAAGCGCTCCAGTCCTCCATTTCATTCCGGACCGGCCGTTAAAACGGCCGCCTTCCGCCTGCCTAACGCAGAAAAGCCTAGAATTTGTAAAAAAAATGAAAAAAAATGCAAATTTTTGCATTTTTTTTAAAATAAATTTGAATTCTTGTTGACACGTTTTTGTTTTAAGTATATATTCTATTTCACCGTCGCACGACAGAGCGACCGAGTGACACAACAAACCGTAAGGTTTAGTAAGAAACCGCAGTAAATGCGGAGTTGACAGAAAAGGGAAGGAAAGAAAGAACGAGTAAGGTTCAGTAAGTTTACTGAAAATGACCAACGTTTTAGGCAAGTTTTTTTTATTAAACTTGCACCTAATCAATTCGTTAAAAATAAGAATTGGTCAGGTCAAATAATTATGAAAATCTTGGGCTTCGGCCCTAGAAATAATCATGGAGAGTTTGATCCTGGCTCAGAACGAACGCTGGCGGCGCGTCTTAAGCATGCAAGTCGAACGGCAAGATTGGTGCTTGCACCGATCCTAGAGTGGCGGACTGGTG
>JAZLIM010000050.1:0-11696 GCA_045617385.1 Treponema sp. | reverse complement strand
GGTGCAAGTTTAATAAAAACTTGCCTAAAACGTTGGTCATTTTCAGTAAACTTACTGAACCTTACTCGTTCTTTCTTTCCTTCCCTTTTCTGTCAATGTCGCATTTACTGCGGTTTCTTACCAAACCTTGCGGTTTGTTGTGTCACTCGGTCGCTCTGTCGTGCGACGGTGAAATAGAATATATACTTAAAACGAAAACGTGTCAACAACAATTCCTTTTTTTTTACGAATTTTTACAAAATTTCGCAAAATTTCGTCTTTTTTTTCACTTTTTCGATCTTTTTACACGATTTTTTCCTTCCGGCTGTTAAATTTAACTCTGAACGGGAATTTTTTCTTCCCGGATGCTGCAGAATTCCCGAAAAAACAAAAAAAATGCTGCCGATAGAATTTCCGGCAGCACATTCTTGAACTTTCTTACAAAATAACTCCTAAAAAAAAGCCACTTTATAAGTCTTATTCTTCAGATTCCTTTTCGTTAAATTCAGAAAGTTCTTTTTTCTTTGCTGAAATCTTTTCTTCCAGTTCAGAAAGTTTCTGAAGAAGCCCGCAGACCTTTTCATCTTTTCCTGAAAGAGAATCGTTTTCCTTAAAAACAGAAGCGGCATATTCACCAAGTTCTGAATAAACTTCCTCTTTTTCGTTCTCAAGCTTCTTTATATCGATCTTCAGAACGCTTTTGTCACTGAAGTCCTGGATTGCGTTTCCGGCCTTGTTAAAGGCCTCCTTAGAGGCTCTGGCGCCCTTTCCAAGCAGTTCCTTTGCTTTTTCTTTAAAATCCATATGACACCTCCTTACAGGTATACTCTGAATATAATAAATTAAAGAGCTTCAGTGATAGAATTTATGATAAAAAATTCGCTTTTAAATCCTGTTTCTGCCAGTGCACGTGAAGATTCATTTGACATTGAAAGGAAATACAGCTTAAAACCGGCATCAACACTGTCATTGAATGCAGCCATAAGCATTCCCATTCCGGAACTGTCCATTTCAATCAGATTCGTCATATCAAGAACTACGTTCTTTTTGATTACCGCTTCGTAAAGTTTGTTTTCAAATTCACCAAGCGTATATGCAGTAAGACCACCTTTCAATTCGTAAAGTTTGTAGTTGGCCCCTTCTTTTTCAACAATTGTTAACTGTTCCATAAAAAGCTACCTCTCTTTTACAAAGTAAAATCGTCAGGAAGTCCAAAAGCTGACGGATCAAATTCAAATTCCTGGCCAGGATCCTTTTTTTCAGAAGAAATGTCTTCCACAAAGAAATCATCAGCGGCTGTCTGAGCTTCTGCAGCCTGGGCCTTGGATTCTTCAGAGACTTCATCAAAATCAGGAATTTCAAATTCTTTTACAGGATCCGGAACCGGAGCTGATTCAGGAATGCTTTCTTCTGCAGGAACATCAGATGGGATATCAGCTGAAACTTCTTCGGAAACATTTTCAGTTTCTTCACTCTGCTCTGCAGCAGCCATTTCCTGGCGTTCTTTTTCAATTTCCTCCGGTGTGGCGAATTCAGCACTTGTCTTGTATTTGAGTACAAAAATACTTACATCGTCTTCCATTTCCTTCTGCATGAACTTGCGGAGAGATTCAAAGGTAAACTGAGCCATACGCTGGGCCGGATATGTAGAGTTGTCAAGCAAAGCCTGGGAAACACGTTCTCGTCCGAATTTTTCACCACGAAGGGAGTGAGAATCAATAAGTCCGTCTGTACAGGCCATGATAATATCACCACGATTCAGTTTTGTTGTTTTTACCGAAAGATACGGAGTAATATCCTTTACGAATCCAAGAATATGACCGCTACCCTGAATTTCGATTACGTTGTTATAAACCTGGGTATACATGAGAAGGGCTGGAACACCACAGTTGATGTAATACATGGTATCTGTTTCAAAATCTACAAGGGCAAAAAGTCCCGAGAAGATTGTACCCTTCTTAAAGCCTTCACGTATGAATACGTTGATTTTTGCAACCAGCTTCTTGAAATCATGGGTTTCTGCAAGATAAGTTCGGATAATGGACTTCAAGATAACCATGTTCATGGAAGCGGCAATACCCTTACCGCTCAAGTCACCTACTACAATAAGGTGGCGGGTATCTGTAAGGCGGATAAAGTCGATGAATTCACCACCAATGTTATGGGCCGGAATCATCATATAGCCCACATCGGCCTTGTTGCTTCGGATATGATCAATATTTTCCTGAATGGAAGTAATAATCTGGCTCGACATTCGGATTTCGCGGTTAACTGTACCAAGAACTTCCTTGTTGGAAATATTTCGTACGTAGTATCCGAATACATAGAAGTATGAATAAAGCTTGATGAATACATTTTTATCGTATTCCTTGTAGTGGTCACCGGAAAGCTTCTTTCCAAGGGTAATGATACCCAGAATATTATGACCTTCATTAAGGATTACCATTGCATCAAACTTGCCGTTTTCAAAAATTTCTTTGAGAGGTTCACGGATATCATCATATTCATGATGATCTTCTATTTCTGAATAAATAACGACCGTACTGTTATTATTCAAAAGAGTATCAAAAACCGGAGTATAAACCGGAATTGTAAACTTCGTATTGTTTGAGGAATAAGCTGCAGCAAAAACTCCGTGGCCATCATCAATAAAGATACTCATTGATGAACATTCAACGTTGTTCTTGAAAACTTCAAACATTCGGCCGGTTACATCATCCATTTCACCGGTAAAGTTTACATTTGCAAGGCCTTTTTCAAAGTTTGCTTCATAGTCGTTTGTTGCAACCCTGCTTCCGTAAACAATAAGGTCCCAGATCTTCCATGCAAAAATAACAGCTCCAACAGTAACCGCAAGAACGATTACTTCGTAGAGTCCGATACCTTCTGCATCAAGACCTTTTGCAAGGGTACATACTATTCCTACAAGAACTGCAGGAACAATATAGGCAATTACAGCACGGACCACATTGAAGAAAAGACCGCGTCCGGACGGAACCGACGTTTTCCCAAGTGCAATGAATACAAGCACGAAGAAGAAAATGTGCGGATAAATAAACAGCAGCGAGAATGCAGGAACTGTTGATGAAATGTAGTCTATGAAAAGCTCAAGACCGAACATAACGAGCAGAGCCTGTACAATCAGAACTGCCTGATATTTCTGGAGAGGTGTTGCTGTTTTTTCCCTCAAGATGAACATTATGAAACACCCGAGTGTAGGCATGGTAATCTTGAAAACAAAGTTATACAGATTAACCCATGTCCAAGGGAAGAATTTGTTAACGTTTGCCGAGAAAAGGTAATCACATCCGATATAGATTCCCTTGTCAAAAGAAAGTTCGAATGTTCGGTAACGCCAGTAAACGATGTAGATTCCAGCAATATAGCCTACTACACGCAGGAAGTAAACCATAGTGCTCTTGCGGTTCAATCCGATTGAAATCAGACCGAAAAAGAGTGTTACAAGATAAATTGCTTCCACCATGAACCAGAGTCTCATAAGGAGTTTGGTCATTGTGTCGGCCCAAAGAGTATGGAAAATCAGCGCAAGAGAGAAAATTGCAGATTCAATAGTCAAAAGAAGGAGCGAAATAACAAGATTACCTATTTCACCAGAACCGCTTCTTTGATTTTTATCAATTTCCCTGGTAAGGAATGCAAGAAGAACCACTGCAAAAACATTCAGAATTATATACATCATATCAGTACCCTACCTTTGCAATCATCATAGTAACGTCATCATGCAATTTTTTATCACCGTTGTATTCCATAATGAGATTTACAATATCATCAACGAATTCCTGAGGACTTTTTGCAGCCCCAGACTGAAGTGTCTTCCTGAAGATTTCGGTATCACCAAGTTCTATTCCGTTGTCGTCCATAACTTCAGACACACCGTCGGTTGCCATAAGGATTGTATCCCCACGGAAAAGACGTTTTTCGGCAACCTTGATATTTTCAAGATCCATATCAAGAATTCCTACAACCGAAGCATTAGATGTAAGAGGCTTCATGCGGTAACCGTCTGGTGCCGGGGAAAGAATAACCGGGTCAGACATGGAAGCATTGATATAACGGATTGTCATTTTTTCAGTATCAACAATTCCAAGGAAGATAACGGTATATTTATCCTGAAGGTGCATTCCCTTAATGGCTTTATCAATGGCCCCTACTACACCAACAAGATCTTCCTTGTTTTCGATAATCTTAACAGTGTTCATAACCAGACCCATGATAAGGGCAGCCGGAAGACCTTTACCCGAAACGTCTCCCAGAACAAGAAGAGTCTTATTCTGGTCAATTGGAAGAACGGAATAATAGTCACCCGATACGTTTACCAGAGGGCGGAAGTATGTTGCAATCTTAAGTTTTGGAATAGGCTTCATTTTTTCAACAACAGGAAGGAATGACTGCTGTGTAATAGCCAGCTGTTCCCATTCCTTTGTTGTAGAGGAAATTTCCTGAAGCTGTGAAAGTGTATTTGCACGGTTTATAAAGCGTTTGAACTCTTCAAAAAGACGCGGATATGCATCAACGTCGAAAAGTCTTGTATAGCGGCAGAAAACGTAAAGATGAATCTGCTGATAAACGATAAAGAATCCGCGGGCACGCTTGTGGTTTGTTGTAACACCGGTATGACGGTCAAAGAAATTGAAGCTGTCAACCCAGTTATCAGGGAAGTTCTGGAAAAGCTTGTCGCGGACTGATTCTGAAGAGGTCAGTCTGTTAGGACTGTTGTAAAGAACGTAGTTTTTGGAACGGTCCACAAGAATAACAGAACAGTCAGCCTGTTTTTCCAGGTTTTCTGAAAGAGCATTGTAAAAGTCATCAAGTGTATAACAGAAACGAAGCTTATCGATAAACGAATTAAGGATAAGGGTTTCACCGGCTTCAAGGGTAGTTTTTCGTACCTTGTTCAGAATAAACTGACGAAGCATGTTTGCAGCATAGGCAATGATTACAAAGAAAACTGATGCCACAAGGAAGGAGCTGACCAATCCGTTTTTTGAATCACGGTCCGGAAGCAGAGCAATTATCAAAAGTGCATAGACTATGATAATCAGAATATTTTCAGCTATAAGGGAAAGTCTTTTTCTTGTTTTGTACATAACCACCTCTGCAAAATAAGACTCTAAAGTCTATCTATCATATCACATAATCGGCAGAAATGGATAAAAAGTTTAAGTGGAGAACTGGAGATTTACTTCCGGATCCCTTTTTACAGGAAATTCCGGAAGTTTTTGAATAATTTAGCGGCTGAGTTCTGAAAGCTTCATGAGATCAGGATTTTCTGAAGGATTTTCCGCTTCAAGATACTTCTGAAGCAGTTCCTTCTGCTTTCCGCTGAGCTTTGTTGGAACCTGAACCATTACTTTTACGTAAAGATCGCCCTTTCTTGAAGAACCTGTAAACGGAACCCCCTCTCCTTTTACACGGAGAAGCTTTCCGTTTGATGTGCCGGGTGCAATCTTAAGGGCAATTTTCTTATTGTCCAGAGAATTGATTGTAATATCACATCCAAGAGCAGCCTGTGCAATTGAAACAGGCACGGCACAGTAAAGATCCTGACCGTCACGTTCAAAATATGGGTGGTCTTCTACGTGGATCACAACGATAAGATCCCCTGCAGGAGCTCCGTTTGCACCGGCATCGCCCTGGCGAGGAATTGTAATACGTTTTCCGGTATCAACTCCGGCTGGAATTGTAAGGGAAACAGTCTTGTTCTTTGTCTGAAGACCTGTTCCGCGGCATGCAGAACAAGGATTTTCGATTACAGCACCCTTTCCCTGACATTTTGGACAGGTCTGCTGGATACGGAAGAATCCGTTTCCTGATGTTACCTGACCGGTTCCATGACATGTTGGACAGGTTTTCTTTCCTGAACCGCCGGAACCGTGACAAACATCACAGGATTCAGCGTGTCTGAAATGAATTTCAGCCTTGGTGCCGTAAACTGCATCGCGGAAACCAAGCTGAAGATCATAACGGAGACTTGCTCCAGGCTGAGGCCCCGAAGAAGAACGACGGGAACTTCCGCCGCCGCCAAAAAGATTTTCGAAGATATCTCCGAAACCTCCGCCCATTCCGCCGAAAAGGTCAGAAAAATCATTGAAAGCGTGAGAATATCCGCCTCCGCCGCCCTGACCCATTCCGTCAAGACCGGCGAAACCATACTGGTCATAAATCGGGCGCTTCTGATCGTCAGAAAGGATTTCATAAGCTTCTGTTGCTTCACGGAATTTCTGTTCGGCTTCCTTATCGCCCGGGTTCTTGTCCGGATGATACTTTACAGCCAGTTTTCTGTAAGCACGCTTAATTTCATCTTCTGAGGCGCTCTTTTCAACACCAAGTACTTCGTAATAATCACGCTTTGCCATTTTCAATTATCCTTAATAACAAAAAATGAGGATTTCCTTCCGAAAATCCTCGTTTTATAAAGTCAGAGACTGAAACTATTCGTCTTTAACTTCGAAGTCTACGTCGTCAGCGTTTCCTTTGTCGAATCCGCTTGATTTTGCAGAGTCAGCACCAGCTGCTCCTGCATCGGCACCTGCGTCAGCTCCCGGCTGAGCACCGGCACCTGCGGCCTGCTGCTGTTTGTAAACTTCTTCAGCAATCTTGTAAGATGCCTGCTGCAGAGCTTCTGTCTTTGCTTTTACATCAGCAACGTTGATTGGTTCCTGGGCAATAGCCTGTTTCAGTTCTGCTGAAGCAGCTTCGATCTTTTCTTTTTCTGCTGCATCAACCTTGTCGCCAAGGTCTTTGAGAGTTTTTTCAATAGAATAGATCAGAGAATCTGCATTGTTCTTTGCATCTACAGCTTCGCGTTTTTCTTTATCGGCAGCAGCGTTTGCTTCAGCATCCTTAACCATGCGTTCAATTTCAGCATCAGAAAGTCCTGAAGAAGAAGTAATCTGGATGTGCTGTTCTTTTCCAGTTCCGAGATCCTTTGCAGATACGTGAACGATACCGTTGGCATCGATATCGAATGTAACTTCAATCTGTGGAACTCCGCGAGGTGCTGGTGGAATACCTACCAGGTCGAAGTTTCCGAGTGTACGGTTCTGGGCAGCCATTTCGCGTTCACCCTGAAGTACGTGGATTGAAACTGCAGTCTGTCCGTCGGCAGCTGTAGAGAAGATCTGTGATTTCTTTGTAGGAATTGTTGTGTTTCTTGGGATAAGTTTTGTGAATACACCACCCATTGTTTCAATACCAAGTGAAAGTGGAGTAACGTCCAGAAGAAGAACGTCTTTAACGTCTCCAACAAGAACACCACCCTGTACTGCAGCACCTACTGCAACAGCTTCGTCTGGGTTTACAGAACGGTTTCCTTCTTTTCCGAAGATTGATTTTACGATTTCCTGTACTTTTGGCATACGTGAAGATCCACCAACCAGGAGAACTTCATCGATGTCTGAAGCTGAGATACCTGCGTCAGCAATAGCCTTAAGACAAGGTTCTTTTGTTGCTTCAAAGAGGTTGTCTGTCATCTGTTCGAACTGAGCACGTGTCAGGTTCTTCTGAAGGTGTTTTGGACCTGTTGCATCAGCTGTAATAAATGGAAGGTTGATATCTACAGATGTCTGGTTAGAAAGACCGATTTTTGCATTTTCAGCTGCTTCGCGGAGACGCTGCATAGCCATTGCATCACCTGAAAGGTCGATTCCTGAATCATTTTTGAATTCAGAAATGAGCCAGTTGATGATTGCACGGTCCCAGTCGTCACCACCAAGCTGTGTATTACCGTTTGTTGATTTTACTTCGTAAACACCGTCAGCCAGTTCAAGGATAGAAATATCGAATGTACCACCACCAAGGTCGTATACAGCAACTGTGCGTTCTTTAGACTGGTCTTTACCGAATCCGAATGCGAGAGCTGCAGCTGTTGGTTCGTTGATGATACGTTTTACATCGAGACCAGCGATTTTACCGGCATCTTTTGTAGCCTGGCGCTGAGCATCGTTGAAGTAAGCAGGAACTGTGATAACTGCTTCTGTAACTGTTGTTCCAAGGTAGTCTTCTGCAGTTTTCTTCATTTTCTGGAGAACAAAAGCAGAGATTTCCTGTGGAGAATACTTCTTTTTGTTTCCTGCTTCGTCAATTTCAATACGAACATCGGCACCGTTATCAATTACTGTGTAAGGAAGCTTTGTTGCTTCACCTTTAAGGTCACCATATTTAAGACCGATAAGGCGTTTTGCAGAATAAACTGTGTTCTTTGGGTTTGTTACCATCTGGTTTTTGGCAGGAAGACCAACTACACGGTCTCCTTTAGATGTGAAACCAACGATAGATGGAGTTGTGCGTCCACCTTCTGAGTTCTGGATAACAACTGGTTCACCGTTTTCCATAACGGCAACACAAGAGTTTGTTGTACCAAGGTCAATACCAATAATTTTTCCCATTTTCTATATTCTCCTATTCAGGTTTTACAACCATAACTTTAGCATGACGGATAACACGGTCTTTAAGCTTGTATCCCTTAAGGTATACTTCACCGAGTTCTTCTTTTTTTACTTTACCAGGCATCATACCGATTGCTTCGTGAAGTTCAGGATCGAATTCATCACCTTTTGAACCAAAGCTTGAAAGATTGTATTTATCTTCCAGCATTTTTACCAGGTTTTTGTTGATCATTTTGATACCGTCTGCAATTGTCTTTGCATCTTTGGCATCTTTTGAAGCTTCCAGTGTACGGTCAAAATTATCAAGACTGTCCAGAAGGTCTGTAAGCAGTCCGGCGTTTCCGTAGTCAAAAGCATCCTGTTTTTCTTTAAGAGTGCGCTTTCTGTAGTTATCAAAATCTGCAGCGCGACGCAGAAGCTGATCCTTAAGGTCAGCATTTTCTTTTTCAAGAGCTTCGAGCTTTTCTTCAAGTGTTGGCTCTTTTGTTTCTTCAGCTTCAGGAGCAGCGCTTTCTTCAGCAGCTGTTTCAGGAGTTTCAGTTACTTTTTCTTCTGTAACCTGTTCCTGATTTTCCTGTGTTTCGTTTTCGTTTACATCACTCATATAGTAAAAAATACTAAAAAACAGTAAAAATCGTCAATATAAATAAGAAAAAAATTTGAATTCCGTCAGATACGGTACTCACAGTACCTTACTTTACCCTTCCGCACACACTCCATTACCTGTTTTTCACGCTCTGAAAGTGCAGAATTTCCGGTTTTTACTTCTACAAATATAATTTCATCAACACTGTCTTTTTCTGCCATTCCCGAAAAAACTACAAAATCCACAGGTTTTCCTACAAACCGGCAGTCAGATGGATTACAGGGAAACCCCGGAAGAAAAGGTGCCATCTGTTCGGCAACCTGCCCGCCTATTACTGCCCTGGAACGGTTTACGGCGTCCTTACGGAGTTTTCTTTCCCTTGAAAGAAGTGAAATTCTTCCTGCAATCAGTCCAAGAACAAACACAACCGGAACAATAATGATGTAACAAAAAGCCCCGTGACTTGTTAAAAAATCAATCATATAGAAAAAATAGCACAAATTTGCCGATAAAATAAAGACAGGAGATTTTTGGTTATGAAATTCAGAAAGCTTTTCTTTTTACTCATTCTTTCAGTTTCAGCATTTTCTGCATTCCCTGAAGGAACTCTTCTCAGGTTCAAACACACAAAAGGTGATTCTGCAGGCTATGTTTCCACAGTTCACGAAGAAGTACTGGTAAACGGACAAATGAACCACAAAGCTGAAATCATTAACCGAATTTCATCAAGGGTAACCGATGTTCTTGAAGACGGAACAGGAGTTATCCACGCAACTTACATGACCACTGAAAATTCCAGTACCGCAACTTCTTCCATTCAGTGGGGAGAAGATTTTGAAAGCAACTTTGAACGTACTTCTCAGGGCGAAATGTTCATTGGAAATGAATACTTCATGCCGACTGTAAGAAACGTTCCTTCTTTTCCGGACTATGAAGTAAAACCCGGAGATACCTGGTCGGCAGAAGGTCATGAAGCCGAAGATTTACGCAATACTTTTGGAGTTGAACACCCTTATAAAGTTCCTTTTACAGCCAGATACAAATATATGTACGATGAAGACGGAAAAGACGGCCGCATTCTGAACGTAATCAGTGTAAATTATACTTTCTACTATGAATCTCCTGCGGCTTACATCTCGGATTTCAACATGCCGGCTTCAACAATGGGGAATTCTTCGGAAACAATCTGGTGGGACAACGAAAAAGGCATAATCGACCACTATCAGGAAGATTTCAAAATCATAATCGAAAACTATTCCGGAGATATTTTTACCTTCCGCGGGAAAGCTGATGCAGAAGTAACTGAATTCAAAAGCCTGAACAATGATGCCAACCTGAAACTTATTGAACAGACAGTAAATGAACTGGAAATTGATGATGTTTCGGTAAAGAAAAGCGAAAAAGGACTTACAATCAGCATTGAAAACATTCAGTTTGAACCAGATTCCGCAAGACTTATGCCGTCGGAAAAGCAGAAACTGAAGAAAATTTCGTCAATTCTCCTTCAGTTCAACAACGACCTTCTTATTACAGGTCACTGCGCAGAACGGGGTACTAAAAATGCACGGCAGATCCTTTCAGAAGAAAGAGCCGAAACTGTTGCCCGTTACCTGAAAGATCTTAACGTAAGGGATGAAAAACACGTATTCACGATGGGAAAAGGTTCTTCCGAACCGGTTGCTTCAAACGCAACTGAAGAAGGACGCAGAAAGAACCGCCGCGTTGAGATTACCATTCTTGATTAAGGGAAAAAAACGCATAAATCAAATGGCCCCTTCGACCCTTCGACAGGCTCAGGGACCGCAAGCTCAGGGACCATTTGATAAATCATAGGGGCTGTCCAAAAAGAATGGACAGCCCTAACTATTTTTAAAGACAAATAAACACCTCTGTGGTAAAATTTAAATATGAGCAGAGGCGTAAGCAATAAAATCACATATAAGCCATACAGCCAGAATGAACAGTGGCTGTTGCCACCAAGTCTGGATGAACTGGTTCCAGAAAATCATTTTGTAAGAATCGTAAGCAAGACAGTAGATGAACTCAGAATCGAAGAAGTATTTGCAAAAAACACAAAAGGCGGCGGAGCAAGCCGATACAATCCGGTCATGCTTTTGAAAGTATTAATCTACTGCTACATGACAGGAACATATTCATCAAGAATGATAGCCAAACAGTGCCGTGAAAACGTAAATGTAATGTGGCTTACAGGATTTCAGAAACCGGACTTCAGAACAATCAACAAATTCCGCGGCGAAAAACTTAAAGACTCAATCGAAGAAATCTTCATCTCAACAGTAAAGCTCCTGAACAGGAAAGGCTATGTAAGCCTTGAAAAATATTTCGTGGACGGAACAAAAATTGAAAGTGCCGCAAACAAATACACCTTCGTATGGAAGAAAGCAGTCGAGAAGAACGAGAAGAAGCTTGATGAAAAACTGAAAGTGTTCCTGAAGGATGTTGAAGAGATTACACATAAAGAAAATGAAGTTTATGGAGACAAGGACCTTGCAGAACTTGGAGAAGACATCACTGTAACAAGCGAGGAAATCAGGGAAGCTGCGGCGAAAATCAACGAAAGACTTGCCGAAATAAATGATCTTGATGATGAAGAATCAAAAGATGTAAAAAAAAACTGAAGAAAGCAAAACGTCAGATTGAAAAAGACTACCTCCCAAGAAAAGAAAAATACGAAAAGGCAAATGCAACCTTCAATGGCAGAA
>JAZLIM010000049.1:0-9578 GCA_045617385.1 Treponema sp. | reverse complement strand
TCATTCTGGGCTGTAATAGGTGCCAGATAGTGATATAATTCAGTCATGACCATCACACTGAAAAACCTTACAAAGCGATTTCCCGGAAGAGGAAAAGACAAGACTGAAGTAACTGCCGTAGACAATTTTGATTTTGAAATTCTAGACGGAAAACTTGTGGCACTGCTTGGACCAAGTGGCTGCGGAAAATCAACAACGCTGTATATGATTGCAGGACTTCTGGATCCTACGGAAGGACAGATTTTCTTTGGTGATGAAGATGTGACAAAAGTGGCCACGGAAAACCGGGGAGTGGGGCTTGTATTCCAGAATTACGCCCTTTATCCTCACCTTACTGTGGCTCAGAATATTGCTTTCCCTCTGGAAAACCTTAAAGGGAAAGAAAAACTTTCAAAAGAAGAACTGAAGGCACGGGTGGAAGAAGCCGCCCGTGTAGTTCAGATTGAACAGTTTCTGGAAAGAAAACCGAAGGAGCTTTCCGGTGGACAGCAGCAGCGCGTAGCCATTGCCCGTGCCCTGGTAAAGCGTCCGCCGGTTCTTCTTCTTGATGAACCTCTTTCAAATCTTGATGCCCGCCTGAGACTCCAGACACGAGAAGAACTTCGCCGCATTCAGAAGGAAACTGGAATCACAACGATTTTTGTTACTCACGACCAGGACGAAGCCATGAGCATCTCCGACGAAATCATCGTTATGAAGGACGGAGCTGTTCAGCAGATTGGAAAACCGCAGGAAGTATACGAAAACCCTGCAAATCTTTTTGTTGCCAGATTTCTTGGAACGCCGCCTGTAAATGTTCTTGAAACAGAAAAAGACGGAATGTCCTGCTACATGGCAGTAAGGCCGGAAGGCTTTTCAGTTGATCCTGAAAAAGATGAAGGCGAGGTATTTGAGTTCAATCTGGAAAGGGTAGAAACCCAGGGCCGCGATACAACCCTGCTGCTTTCTCATCCGCAGTCGGTAAGCGGAATATTCCGCGCCATCGTTGATTCAGATATCATAAAAAACCTTGAATGCGGAAAAATCACACTGGCAGTAAAACCGAACAAAGTTTACTGGTTCGGTCAGGACGGGGAGAGACTCTAATCCATGAAGAAAATTACTCCTGTAGTCTGTGCATGTCTTTCTGTGGTTCTTCTTGCAGCCGGCTGTTCCCGAAAAGAAAAGGTGGAACCGGCTCCTGAACCGGAAACTGAATTTGTTCTGGAAGATCACCAGGATCTGATTCAGGAAAACTTTCTGCCGTCAGTTGTTATGGCACCCAATGCCGGGCTGAACATACTTGGCCGCGATTACCGCATGCACCGCATGAAGACTCTTTCCCGCGGAAACGTTTTTGAAACTGTACAGGTGAACGGAGCTGTCCGTTCAATCAATCTTTTTGATGAAGAAAGCGAAAAGTCGGAAACCTATATCCATGCAGTTCACGATGATGTTGATTTCTGGATTTTTTCGGATTACGTAGCACAGAACGCAGTTCCTGCAATTGTAGTGGAAGCTTTTGGCGGACTTAAGTTCGGAACGATTGTGGCAGAGGCTGTTCAGACTGAAGAAGACGAAAGCGGAAAAACGACAGTCTTCTATTTTGACAAGGCCCGCGATAAAGTGTGCAGTCTGGAAACGGACCGGCAGAAAGTAAGTACATACCGTGATGATGTGGAAATGGCCGCCATTGTTGAAAAGCTCAAGGTAACAACCCGTGCTACTCCGCGAAACGAACTTTTCCTGAAGGCCGAAAGACTGAATCCAAGTCCGCAGATGAAAAAAATCCTGGAAGACCAGAAAGTGGAAAAACTTTCTTACGACTACCAGGAAGTTCTTAAGTCCATGCCGGGTGCCCGGTACATTGTAAATGTGGAAGAGCTGAATACTGTGGATCAGTCAAAGGATCCTTTCAGCCGCTAGTTTTATATTCCCAAAGCCACGCAGATAAGTCTCACAATGAATGCGAAAAGCCACGCAATGGAACACTGTCCTAAAACCATGTACCATGCCCAGCCGTGCCCGAGCTCCCGCTTCACTGCCGCAATGGCAGCCACACACTGTGTGTACAGCAGAACAAAAACCAGAAGCGGTAGTGCGGCTGAAACGGGAATGAAATCTGAAAGTACAGAACCTGCCGGGAACAGTACCGTGAGAGTGGAAACAACGCTTTCCTTTGCCACGATTCCCGAAATAAGCGAAGTGCAGACGCGCCAGTCACCGAATCCCAGGGGGCTGAAAACAGGGGCAATGAACCCGGCAATGAGGGCCAGGATGCTGTCCTTTGAGTCTTCTACCAGGGAAAGGTGAACGTTGAAGCTCTGGAGGAACCACACAACAACAGAGGCCAGGAAAATGATTGTAAAGGCTTTCTGAAGGAAGTCGCGGGCTTTTTCCCAAAGCAGGTGAATTGTTGTCTTAAAGCCCGGAAGGCGGTAGTTCGGAAGCTCCATTACGAAAGGAACTGCGTCGCCGCGGAACATAGTCTTGCGGTAAATCAGGGCTGTGAGAATTCCCGAAAAAATTCCGCCGAAGTACAGACAGCACATTACAAGACCGGCATGATGCGGAAAAAATGCCGAACAGAAAAATGCATAAACCGGAAGCTTTGCCGAACAGCTCATGAAAGGTGTAAGAAGAATTGTCATCTTACGGTCACGTTCAGAAGGCAGCGTGCGGCTTGCCATGATGCCCGGAACTGAACAGCCGAAGCCGATCAGAAGGGGAACAATACTGCGGCCGGAAAGCCCGAGCTTGCGGAGAAGCTTGTCCATAATGAAGGCAATGCGGGCCATGTAGCCGGTGTCTTCAAGAAGTGAAAGGAAAAAGAATAGAGTGATGATAACCGGAAGGAAACTCAGTACGCTTCCGATTCCTGTAAAGATTCCGTCTATTATAAGGGAGTGGACTGCCGCATTTATATGCAGTTTCAAAAGGGCAGCATCCACAGCCTGGGTCAGTTTCTCAATTCCAAGTTCCATAAGATTCTGGCCGGCAAGCCCAATCACATTGAAAGTCAGGAAGAAGATTGCGGCCATGATCAGGATGAAAACCGGAAGGGCTGTGAATCTGCCGGTAAGGATTCTGTCAATTTTTTGTGTGCGTTTGTGCTCGATGCTTTCTTTTGGTTTTACAACTGTTCGGGAAACAATCTTCTTTATGAAGTTGTAGCGCATGTCTGCAATGGCGGCCGCTCTGTCCAGGCCGCGTTCCTGTTCCATCTGGATGATGATGTGCTCGATCATTTCCTTTTCGTTCTGGTCCAGCTGCAGCTGTTCAATAATGCCCTGGTCGCCTTCGATAATCTTTGTTGCGGCAAAGCGAACCGGAAGGCCGTGTTCTTCAGCGTGGTCATGAATCAGGTGGATGATTCCGTGAAGTGCGCGGTGAACCGCTCCACCGTGATCGTCCGGGGCACAGTAGTCTGTGCGGCCGGGACGTTCCTGATATTTTGCAACGTGCAGTGCATGACTCAGAAGTTCATCAACACCTTCGTTTTTGCTGGCGGTAATCGGAACGACCGGAATGCCAAGTTCGCTTTCCAGCTCATTGATGTGGATTGTTCCGCCATTGTTGTGAACTTCGTCCATCATGTTCAGGGCAAGAACCATTGGAACTTCCAGAGTCATGAGCTGCATGGTCAGGTAAAGGTTTCGTTCAATATTTGTGGCATCAACAATGTTTATGATGCCGAGTGGTTTTTCATCAAGAATGAATTTTCGTGTAACGATTTCTTCGTTTGTGTAAGGCGAAAGAGAGTAGATGCCCGGAAGATCTGTGATTTCTGTAAGCGGGCTGTTCTTGATCTGTCCTGATTTTTTATCTACCGTAACGCCCGGGAAGTTCCCGACATGCTGGCGGCTTCCGGTAAGCTGGTTGAAGAGAGTAGTCTTTCCGCAGTTCTGGTTTCCTACAAGAGCAAAGGTAAGGACAGTCCCTTCAGGAACTGGTTTTTCGTCGGCCTTAACGTGGAACTTACCGCCTTCACCAAGACCCGGGTGTTCGTGATGAACATGAAGAGTTCCTTCAGAAGTTGAAGGCCCGGAAGATTCTCCGGCGGCAGGTCCGTCCAGAGGTTCCCCGCATACATCACAGAGTTTGTCACAGCCTGAAGTTTTTTTTGAAGCTTCTGTTTTCTTAAGAATTTCTACTTCAATCTGTTCAGCATCGGCAAGCCGCAGAGTCAGTTCATAATCGTGTATTTTAACTTCTACAGGATCGCCCATAGGAGCGTGTTTTATCATTGTGACACTTTCCTGTGGAATAAGTCCCATATCCAGAAAGTGCTGGCGCAGTTCACCGTCTCCGCCAATCTTTGTGATTTTCCCGGTTTGTCCAACAGGTAATTCTTTGAGTGTCATGCAGGCTCCTTAAGTTAGCTTCAACTAAATTTAATGCGTCCACAAATGTTTGTAAATACAGAACTAAAACTTGCAGAGCGGAAAAAATGAACCGCAGATAAACGCTGATGGACACAGATATTGTCACGCTAATATTGTCACACTTATATTGCCACACGGATATTGCCACGCCGATTCGGGATGACTAACGTCATCCCTTTAAATTGAGATATCATAAAAAAAATATAATTTCCCATACAAAGATTTTGCGTTAGCAAAATCGAATCCGTGTGACTTCCATTACCGCTTCTTCGTCCCTGCTGACCGCGAACGTTAGTGAGCGCAATCCGTGTGGTATTTGAATCGGCGTGGCAATTACCTATTTTTATGTCTTTATGATAAACTAAAAGAATGCTGGACAAGAATAATCCGAAAGGCTGGCTGTACCTGATTCCTGCCTTTCTGTTTATGGCCGTTTTCATGATTTATCCTCTCTTCGACGTGTTTGTTTACTCAATGGAAGAAGGCTATAATTTTGCAAGCCAGTCATTCTGGGGAACGGGCTTTTACAATTTTTCGTACGTGCTTCATGATCCGTATTTCATGAAAGCCGTAAAGAATACATTCATTCTTGTAATCATTACGGTTCCTGTTTCAACAGGGCTTTCTCTTCTTATAGCTCTGGGACTTTCTTCTATTCCAAAATTGAAGGAAGCCTTTCAGACAATCTACTTTCTTCCATACGTAACAAACACTCTTGCAGTAGGACTTGTATTCATGATTCTTTTCAAGAAGACAGCCTACTCAGACGGTCTTGTTAATATGCTTATAGGACTTTTTGGCGGAAAAGGGGTGGACTTTATAGACGGACCTTACTGGGCAAAAATGTTCGTGCTCTGTTTTTACACAGTCTGGATTGTTATGCCGTTCAAAATCCTGATCCTCACTTCGGCACTGGCAAGCGTGAATCCGCAGTATTATCAGGCAGCCCGTGTAGATGGAACCAGCCGTGGGCGCATGTTCAGAAAAATTACGCTTCCTATGATTTCACCTACCGTTTCTTATCTGATTATTACAGGCTTCATCGGAGCCTTCAAAGCCTATGCCGATGCGGTTGCGCTTTTCGGAACAAATCTGAACGCCGCCGAAATGAACACAATCGTAGGATACATTTACGATATGCTTTACGGAAATTCGGGCGGTTACCCTGGGTATGCTTCTGCGGCGGCAATCATACTGTTCGCCATAGTTCTTACAATCACGGTAATTAATCTTATGGTGAGCCGCAAAAAGAATTTCTACGCCTGATTTTTCAGAAGGATTTTTCTATTATGGATATGAAAAACAGAAAGGCAGTTGCCTTCAATATTTTTCTTTACGCAGTACTGGGAATCTGGGCACTCTTTGTTCTTTTTCCGTTTTACTGGATGATTCTTTCGTCCCTCAAAACTTACAGCGCTTACACTTCAGAATACGTTCCGAAATTCTTCACACTGCATCCAACTTTTCAGAATTATCTGGATGCATTTACCGCGGTAAACCTGGGACAGTATCTTCTGAATACTCTGATTTTTACAGTTGCTACAACAGCACTTATGATTCTGGTAATTACCTTTGCGGCTTATGGATTTGCCCGTCTGAACTTCAAAGGGAAAAATCTTGTGTTTACGATTTTCCTTTCCATGATGATGATTCCGAACGAGCTTCTTGTAATTACAAATTACGTAACGGTTACAAACATGAACCTGCGGAATTCATTTCCTGGACTTATTCTTCCAAGCGTTTCTTCGGTTTTCTTTATTTATCTTCTGAAGGAAAATTTCGAGCAGGTTCCAGATGAACTTTACTATGCCGCAAAGGTAGACGGAACTTCTGATTTCAAGTACATGTGGAAAGTCATGCTTCCAATCTGCCGCCCGACTCTTATTACGGTAACGATTCTTAAAGTGATTGAATGCTGGAACAGCTACATCTGGCCGCGTCTTGTTACTGATGACCCGCGGTATTTCCTTGTTTCCAACGGAATCCAGGAGATTCGCGAAAATGGTTTTGGCCGCGAAAATATTCCGGCTATGATGGCGGCAGTTGTTGTTATTTCGGTTCCCCTTATTCTGTTGTTTCTGATTTTCAGAAAGAAGATTATGAGCGGAGTAAGCCGCGGCGGAACAAAAGGTTGATTATGAAAAAACGATTGATAACAGGCGCCTGTTTAATTTTTGCAGTAACTCTTTTTTCTTCATGCCACGGAAAGAAATCCCTTCCGGCTTTTTCAGTTCCGGAAAGTTTTGATGATTCAGCAAAGATAGAAATTTCCTTCTGGGCAAAAAACGATACAAATAAAATTCAGACGGAAGCCTACGAAAAAGCAATCCGCGATTTTGAAAAGCTTTATCCAAATGTTCACGTGAACATGAAAATCTATACAGATTACAGCCGTATCTACAACGACGTAATTACGAACATCTCTACGTTCACCACTCCGAATGTCTGCATCACTTACCCGGACCACATCGCTACGTACAAAACAGGAGTGAACGTTGTGGTGCCGCTTGATGAACTTCTGGAAGACACCCGTTTTGGACTTGGGGGCACTGAAGTTCGTTTCGATTCAGTCCGCAAAGAACAGATTGTTCCCCAGTTTCTGGAGGAAGGCTTCCTTGAAGGACGCCAGTATGCACTGCCATTCATGCGCTCTACAGAAGCCATGTACATAAACCGGGATATGGTGGAAAAACTCGGATACTCAATTCCTGAAATCATTACGTGGGACTGGGTGTGGGAAGTTTCTGAAGCCGCAAACGTAAGGGATGAAAACGGAGTTTACCAAATTAACGGACAGAACGTAATGATTCCGTTCATTTATAAATCAACAGACAACATGATGATTCAGTACCTGGCCCAGATGGGAGCAGGGTATTCTGAATCCAGCGGAGCTGTGCACCTTTTCAATTCCGACACAGAAAACTTCCTGTACGAAATCGGTAAGCATGCGCAGAGCCGTGCCTTCTCCACTTTTGCCATCTCCAGCTACCCGGGCAACTTCCTGAATGCAGGCCAGTGCGTGTTCGCAGTCGATTCCACTGCGGGCGCTACGTGGATCGGAAGTGAAGCTCCGCTTTCTGATATTTCGGAAGACAAGTTCGTACGCTTCCAGACCGTTGTCCGCCCGGTTCCGCAGGCAGATCCTTCAGAAGTCAGAATGATTTCCCAGGGCCCTTCGCTTTGTATCTTTAATAAATCGAATCCGCAGGAAGTTCTTGCTTCATGGCTTTTCGCCCAGTTCCTGCTTACAGATGAAACACAGATCACATATTCACAGACTGAAGGTTATGTACCGGTAACCCTGCGTGCACAGAAAAATCCTGAATATACTGATTATCTGAGCCGCTCCGGTGAAGACAACGACATGCATTACAGCGTAAAGATTGATGCAACCCGTCTGATTCTGGAAAATCCGGAAAAGACTTTTGTTACTCCGGTGTTTAACGGCTCCGCTTCTTTGAGAGGGGCTTCCGGCCAGCTGGTGGAAAACGTATGTAAGGCTGCCCGCAGAAACCAGAAAATAGACCAGGCATTTATGCAGAAAAACTTTGATGAGGTTTCGGCACTGTTCCGTCTGAACGAAATCAAAGTGACTTCGGAAAACGGCAGTTCTGCGGAAGGGCCTGAAGATCTTGGGGAACTTCCTGAAACAGCCCGGAATCTTCTTGCCGTGCTTTTCCTCTCATGGTGTGTAATCGGTTCATACCTGATCCGCGAAAGACGCCGAAAATAAAATCTTTTTATACAATTGTTAAAGATTAATCTCCTCCCAAACTGTGTTAAAATAGAATACATACTCTGGAGGTTTTATGTCTGAAAAATTCCGCTGGGCCATTATGGGCGCAAGTGATATTGCAAATAAATTCTGCAATGCTGTAAGTTTTATTCCTGAAGCAGAAGTGGTTGCCGTTGCAAACCGTACTCTTTCCCGCTGCCAGGATTTTGCAAAACGAAATAATATTCCGGCTGTTTACGATAATTTTGAAAAAATGGTGGATGAAGTTCATCCTGACTGTGTATATATTGCCGTTGTTCAGAACGCTCACAAAGATCTGATTAAACTTTGCGTGGATAAGGGCATTCCTGTTCTCTGCGAAAAGGCCATGTATCTGAACAAAAAAGACTGCGTAGAAGGTCTTGAATACGCAAAGTCGAAAGGCGTTTTTGTAATGGAAGCCATGTGGAGCCGCTTCCTTCCTCCTCTTCTTAAAGCAAAGGAATGGATCAAAGAAGGAAAAATCGGTGATCTCTGCATGATTGATTTTGCCATCGGATTCAATGCACCGAGTCATCCGGGTAACCGCTTTTTTGAAAAGGCAAATGGCGGCGGAGTTGCTTGGGATCTTTCCGTATACGGTTACATGATGAGCGACTTCTTTACAGAAACAAAGCCGGTAAGCATGAAGTGTGATGCTCTTTACAACGAAGAAGGGGTAGATACAACCAACAATATTTCCCTGAATTACGGAAAGATTACTTCAAGCGTAAAAACATCATTTACCACCCGCATTAAAGAAAATATTGTCCTTTACGGAAACAAAGGTCGAATAGAAATTCCAAATGCTCACTGGACTACTGAATGTATTCTGTACAACAACAACTTTGAAGAAGTGGAACGCTTCAAGGACACTGTAACTCCAAACGGTTTCTACTACGAAGCAAAAGAAGCCATGGAGTGCGTAAAAGCCGGCAAACTCGAAAGCTCCGTAGTTCCTCACAGCCTCAGCATCGGCTCCTGCGAAATGTACGATATGATCATTCGATAAAGCGTACGCATTATTCAAACGAATTAATCTACACCGGAAATGAATTACTCGCCATTACAATACATAAAAAGACGTGTAATCATTCCTGAAAAATGCTCCGGTTACTGAAAGGGCATTAAAGAAACGTTCTCCCGTCATTTGCTAGGAAGACCGGGAACGCTAGCTAGCGTCGCTAAGTTGCAGCTCGGCAAAGAAACTATTGACCCGAGCTGCAGACTTTCCCGGCTTCCTGAAATGACTCGCGAACGTTTCTTCCGTTTTTTTTCCTCCACCCTCGAACATTTTTTGCGTTTTGTTTCGTAGGAGTTTTTCGAATACTACGAGTAATTCATTTCGGGCAGTCTGGAAGCGGTGAATAATTCGTACGATTACAAAAAAAGTGGGTCGCAGGCAAAAAAAAATGAGTGGGTTCCCCTGGGGTATGTGGAGCAAGTGAGCAAGGCGAACT
>JAZLIM010000048.1:0-6395 GCA_045617385.1 Treponema sp. | reverse complement strand
GCCAACACGGCAGGCTTCACGGGTGCATTCAATTTCGTATTCGTCTTTTACCATGCGGAATTCCGTTACCGCCTGGTGAACTCCTTTTTCATGGCACAATACGTCGCGGTCGTTAAGGGCATCAACGAACTTAAGGAATTTCGGATATGTCAGGTATGGAGGAAGTTCCACTTTCTGATTCTTTGCATGGGTGGTGTTCTTGAAAATGGCCTTTACTGCATCGATGTCAGAGTTCTTGAATTTGGTGTAAGGAATCATTTTTGAAGAAACGGAAATCTTCCTTGCAAGAATTTCATCCCATGGAACAAGCACATCATATCCGTCAGAAAAAACAACGAGTACGGCATCGCTTGTGTGACCGGTAAGATAACGGAGGCTTGGTTCACGGTGTTCTTCGTTATCAATAAAAACTGCAGCTCCAATGTCATTCTGGGTAAGCCAGTCTGCCACACGGTTTACGCGGGCACGATAGATTTTTTTCATTTCTTCAGGTGTATATGTTTTCATGTGTTTCTCCGTGAAAGTTTTTCTGTTATTTTCGTTTGAATTTTCCGATTACGGCTTTTGTGGATTTGTCTCCCGTTACAATCAGAAGAACTGCGCCAATAATTCCAAAGACTGCAGCTGTGATGATTACCGGAATTCCGTAGCTTACAACACGGGAATGTCCTTCAAAGGCTTCAAGAAGAACAGGGCGCAGGAAATAAACCGGAAGGGCAGCAATGATCGAGAACAGAATAATTTTAAGCGAGTAGAAGGAAAGGCTTTTCAAAAGTTCTTTCAGATTGAAGGATTCCATTTTCTTCATGAAAGCAAAAAGCAGAACTGTGTTTACAAGACTTGCAAGACTTAATGCCAGTGCAATTCCGTTTCCTTCCATGAAAATAGAAAGAACCCAGGCAAAAATTATGTTGCATCCAAAACTTGCAATTCCGGCAAGAGTTGGAAGCTTGGTGTTCTGCTGAGCATAGAAAGCCGGAGCAATGATTCTGTTCAGGGCGATAAAAAGAAGTCCTGCAATGTGGAAGCGGAATTCTCCTAGAGTCATAAGAACGGAATCTTCACCAAAGTTCTTGGTTTTATAGAGAAGTGAAATCAGGTCTTTCCCTGCTGCAAGAGAATAGAATGTGACAGGAATTGTAATGAGCACGATGATGCGGATGGCAAATGAAAGCATGCGGTTGAAGTTGTCCCAGTCTTTTTTGTTTGCGTAGCCCGAAAGGTCCGGAAGAATTACAGTTCCTATGGAAACTGCAAAGATTCCGAGAATCAGTTCCTGAAGACGAAGTGAATACTGCAGGCTGGAAGTAACGCCAGTTCCAAGACGGTTTGCCAGGGCAGTGGAAACCACGTCATTCAGCTGGTATGCAGCCATTCCAATGATTGTTGGTCCTATAAGTGCAAGAACTTTTCTTGTGCCCGGGTTTGCAAAAGTCTTCTTGAGGGTGGTAAAAGAAACGTTCCAGCCGGTTTTCCGCACGAAAGGGAACTGGAACAGAGCCTGTACACAGCCACCGGTAATTACACCAATGGCCATGGCTCTGGCAGGGTTTGCTGTGTGAGGTGCCAGAATGTATGTGGCGGCAATTACGATTCCATTAAAGAGAACCGGAGTGAATCCGCTTGGTGCAAAAACGCCGCAGCCGTTCAGGATTCCCTGGAAAAGGGCTGCAATTGAGATGACCATAAGATAAGGCCACATGATACGAGTAAGTATTGTGATTTCATCTTTTTTTGCGGTCCAGTCAGCCAGAGCCTGAACAAAGCCTGCAGATTCAGAATCAACAGGCTTTTTGCAGAAAATCATGGCCAGCAGAGGAGAAATGAGAATCCCGATTACCACAACAACAGCAGTACAGAATGTGATGAGCGTAAAAGTGGCGTTCAAAAATTCGCGGGTTGCTTTTTTATTGTCTTCTGATTCTCCGTCAGAAAGATATTTTTTGAAAGTCGGAATGAATGCTACGGAAATGCTGTTTTCTGCAAAAAGACGGCGGAGCAGGTTTGGAATCATGAATGCGGTAGTAAAAGCGTCGGCATGCATGGAAGTTCCAAGGAAGGCGGCCTTTGTCATTTCGCGGATCAGTCCCATAATGCGGGAAGCGAATGTAAGAACGGAAAGTGAAATTCCGGATTTAATCAGTTTTTTATTTTGTGATTTGTTTTCTTCAGACATGATTCTAAGAATACACTTTCAGTTGGTTATTTTCAATTAAAGAAATCTTCTTTATTTTTTGGAGTTATGCCCTTATAATTTAAAGAATTGGATAGAGTTATTATAGAAAAAACAGGATTTTTAAAAAAATGTCTGAAAAAGGTCGTATCTTTAACCGGGTAGGAAAGACCAGAATCATTCCTATCGGTTTAAAAATTCTTATCATCTTTATTTCGCTCATTTTCCTTTCAAATGTTGCGACAAACATTATTACAATCCAGCTGTCACAGAGGCAGATTATTGACCTTAACAATACTGTAATGGTTGGTCAGCTCAAGGATCTGTACAACAATGCTTCCAACCAGTACCAGATTTATCAGTACTCACTGGATAAGACTTCGGCAGACGCTGCCCTTAAAAAAGCAGCTTCAAGCGGATTTTCAAATCCATCAAGTCTTGCCATGGGCCTTGATCCTTTGGGAAATATTCAGTTTGTGGCCTGCAATAATGAGAATATGTTCTGGTCAACATTTCTTGATGAGACTGCATTGGGCTTCCTGAATGATCAGAAAGACGAAGGTATAACCGAAGGTTCTATTTCCTTTGAGTCTCTTGAAGGAGAATACTTTGGAGTATACAAATACCAGAAAGACTGGAATTATTATCTGATTCGTGCCGAGCTCCGTAAGGATACTGAAGCAAATAAAAAGCGGATCTATTTCTGGACAATGCTCCTGATTTTTGTAATGACACTTTTCTACATCGTAATCGGGTACCTGATTATCAGACGTGAGTTCCGTACAGTACGTGAAATTACAAATGACCTGTTCGAAATGCAGCAGAAACAGGAACTTGGAATAATCGATCTTTCTCATGCAAAGAACGATGACGTTACTTATCTTGCCGCTTCGTTCAACTCTCTTTCATCATCAGTTAATAATCTTCTTGGAACTTTCAAGAAGTTCGTTTCAAAAGACGTTGTTGCGAAAGCTTATTCTGAACACGGGGTTGCCCTTGAAGGTCAGCAGCGTGAACTTGTAATGCTCTTCAGTGACATCAAGAGCTTTACTTACCGAACAGAAACTCTTGGTAACGACATCATCGACGTTCTGAACGTTCATTACGACAGAGTTATCCATAAAGTACATGCAAACGCCGGTGTAATCGGTTCTATTATTGGTGATGCTGTTCTTGCGGTTTACGGAACTCTGGAATCGAAGAAGTCAAAATCATATGATGCCATCTGTTCTGCCTGGGACATTACAAGGGTAACAGAAAATCTCCGCCGTTCCATGATCAGCCGCCGCGAGCAGATTGAAAAGAGACGCAGCCTTACAGAATCAGAAGAGCGTGTATATCAGGCAGTTCTTCTGGATGTTGGTGTTGGTATTGACGGAGGAAACGTTTTCTACGGAAACATCGGTTCAAGTGAACACATGGCAAACACTGTAATCGGAGACAACGTAAACTCAGCTTCACGTCTCGAAGGTCTTACACGAATCTACCATCTTCCTGTTATCGTTTCCGGATTCGTAAAGGACGAAGTTGAAAAGGAATCACAGAGATTCAGATTCTTCGAAATCGATACAGTACAGGTTAAGGGAAAAACAGAAGGAAAGAAAATCTACTTCCCGTTTGATACAGAAGAACTTGATCCGACACTTATCGGACAGTATGAGATTTTCGAAGTGGGACTTCAGGCTTACTATGAAGGTGACTGGAAAACAGCCAGAAAGAACTTCAAGGACAGCGGTCTGG
This sequence comes from Treponema sp., assembly GCA_045617385.1. Lineage (GTDB taxonomy): Bacteria > Spirochaetota > Spirochaetia > Treponematales > Treponemataceae > Treponema_D. The sequence continues at coordinate 2,482 of JAZLIM010000048.1, read as the reverse complement.
AAGTAACACAGGTATTTTTGGAAAGAATGGGCAACAAGAGTGCCCCTGAAGGCTGGAGCGGAATATGGACAATGACATCAAAATAAAAACAAACGAACAGCGCCATAAGGACGTTCTTCTGTTTCTTCAGGAAGAACTTGAACCACTGAAACTTAGAAACAGCGCCAGTTCATATAACCTGGAAAAGGAATACGAAAAGACAAAAAAGAACAAGTCATTCTATGTACCTGTTCTTCTGATCAGTTCGCTTCTGGTAGTTGTTCTTCTTTCTTTTATTATGACAAAAACAATTGAGAAGGCAGACAAAGATATTCGTGTAAACGTAGAAGAATTCGATGATGTAAATCTCAAGAACCTTATTGATACAGTTGCACGTACACAGGATCAGTACGAAAACGCCGTTAAGAATAAAGTTCAGATTGAACGCCAGATGAATTCAGAACTGAACGCTGCCCTTGATAAAAGGGAAGGTGACATCGTTACTGTTCAGTCGCTTAATCTGAGAAACAAGAAAGATGAAGCTGCAAGAATTGACGCAATCAAGAAAACCTACGATGACACTGTAAAACAGATTCGCGGAAATTATGCGGAACAGCTTGATGCCGCAGATTCCGAAATCGCAGAGTACAAGCAGAAACTTGATGAATACGATGCAACCAAACTTGCAGCTGCTCAGGAACAGCAGAGAGCACTGGACTCTCAGCGCCAGCTTCAGGAACTTGAAAAGAAGAAGATGGTTGATTCCTATGAGAACAAAATCCAGGCTCTTGAAAGAAATCTTTCGGAAACTCGCAGAAAGCATAAAGATGAAATGAAGAAATCTCTTTCTGAAGTTTCAGAAAAGCTGCAGTCTGAAATTGATGCCCTTGATCCTGAAATCAAAGACGAATACGCAGATACACTTCTGGCAAGTCCTGCCTTGAACGCAAGACTTGAACTTGATCCGGTAAATCATCAGGTTTTCGGTGAAGGTAACATCAGTGACGGAAATCTGAAAGGCAGACTTGATGAAATCAAGGCTATGTATGAGGACTACAAGTATCTTGATAAGAGTGTTCTGGAAATTCCTCACAAGAATCAGATTGGGCAGTATGTTTCTGCAAATGCTTACATGGTAGACAAGGTAACAAATGATCTTGCAGATACAGTTTACAATCAGTATATAGAAAAGGTTTCTCTCCGCCACGAAATGGAACAGCTAAAACAGGACCATCAGGCAGAAGTAGCAAAACTGAACAAGGAAATTGCTGCTCTTGAAGAAGCAAAATATGATGTGCTTTACGAGAGCATGCAGGGAGCCGGAATTTCCTGTGTAATTTCCGAAAAGCCTGTTTCAAAGGAAGAAATCTACGTTCTTATCCGTCCTGATGCACGTTTCCTTCTTGGCGAAAATGCTGAAGAAGGTTGTGACGCCGAAATTCCGTTCAAGAAAGTAATCAAGGGAAGAGTAGAAAAAGTTGAAGACGGACGTTTCCGCTTTATTCCTGAAATGAAAAACGGAAAATACGTAGATTTTGATCTGGAAGCCTTGAAAATGGGAATTCAGGTTAAATTGAAATAATACGGGAAAACCACTAATATTATCTTCACGGAAATATATTATGGCAAAATCTAAAAAACAAATTCAGGTAGCATACGTTGGTACTGATGGTGCCTTCTGTCATATTGCTGCAAAAAAAATGTACCCGGCTGCAGAACTTATCGCTTATGACGAGTTCTCAAAAGCATATAAAGCTGTTGAAAGCGGAGAACACGATTGTGTTGTTCTGCCATTGGAAAATAACTACGCAGGTGAAGTAGGAACTGTTACAGACCTTCTTTATACCGGAAACCTTTACGTAAACCACGTTATTGAAATTGATGTAGTTCACAACCTTATGGCTTGTGAAGGTGCCTCAATGAAAACTGTAAAAAAGGTTTACTCTCATCCACAGGCTTTGAGCCAGTGTGACAAATTCATTAAAGCACACAAACTGGAAATCGTTCCGTTTTCAAACACAGCTCTTGCTGCCAAGTTCATAAAAGAACTGAATGATCCTACAGTTGCGGCTATTGCTTCAAACGAAACAGCAGAAGTATTCGGGCTTACAATTCTTGAAAAAGAAATCAACACAAAGAAAGCAAACAAAACAAGATTTGCTGCCTTTACAAGACCTCAGAATCCTGTAGCACCTGCTCTTATCCGTGAAAACAACGGTGTAGACCAGCTGCACATGACTTTCAAACGCCGTCTTCCTGATCCTCTTACAATTTCTGAAATGTATCCGATGAGCGATGAACTTGCAGAAATCAAAAAGAAGAACGATACAGAAAACAAAAATATTTTCTCTGGAAAAGACAAGCGCCTTCTTCTGATTATCGGACCATGTTCTGCAGACCGCGAAGATGCAGTTATTGAATACTGTAAACGACTCCGCGTGGTTCAGGAAAAAATAAAAGAAAAGATTCTTATCTGTCCTCGTATTTATACAAATAAACCTCG
>JAZLIM010000047.1:0-3761 GCA_045617385.1 Treponema sp. | reverse complement strand
CAGCAAGATTCTTACTACAGGAAATGAACTTGAAGGTGACGGCATTATGGAGTTTTCAAAAACCCTGAATGTCAAGGAATTATATGAATACGCAAAGGCCGTAAAGCTTTCTACAGAGGAAATTCTTCAGAATCTTTCTTTTGAAGATCTGAAACGGACTTTTACTGAGGACGATAAAAAGCGGCTTTTTGATTCCGGTTGTGTTAGTCATGAAGAAAGGGCTGCCTGGCTTATAGATTACTGGTGCGGGAAAAATGTAGCCGGCCTTATAAAAATGCCGTTCAGCCGTCACTGGATTATGCACGTTGAAGCCATGCAGAAAATTAAAAACAAGCTTTGCAAAGAAGCCCGTAAAGGGGTGAATCCTGTTGCTTACTGTGGTTTTTCATGTAATCACTGTTTCTTAAGCCAGTGGTGCGGTGGCTGCCGCACTGAATATAATGCCTGTTCATTTGCAACCTGTTCTCCGGATAAAATTTGTCCTAACGTGAAATGCTGCCGCGAAAAAGGTTTTGACGGATGTTATGAATGTTCAGAAATCGAGACCTGTAAAAAAGGCTTTTATGTCGAAGGAAATGACGGCGCAAATGCTGCAAAAGCCCAGGCCCTGTTTGTTTCAAAATACGGAAAAAAAGCTTTTCTGAAAGTTCACGACAAACTTCACGAAAAATATGATTTTGCTAAAACACAGGAAATTCTTGGGCAGGATTTACATAAAGGCTTTGAAATCCTTGAAGAGGTAAATAAATGATTCAGGATATTTTTCCATGTAACTGAAAACTAATTTTCAATTCTTTCAAAATAAATGATATAATTTCATCACTATGAATTACGTAAATCTTGATAAAGAATGGACTTTTAGACGCGGGCTTTTGGATTCAATTGGAGGCCTTGAAACTCCTGGGACTGTTGTAAATCTTCCTCATGATGGAATGATTTGTACTGAAGTGCGACCTGATGCTCCTGCTGCCTTTGATATGGGGTATTTTGCAGGAGACCTTACTAACTACACAAAGTTTGTGGAAATCCCTCTTGATTGGAAAGATGACTGTGTGGGCCTTTATATTGATGGTGCCATGTTGAATGCGTCTGTTGATATAAACGGAAGCCGTGTTTGTTTACAGCATTATGGTTATGCTCCTTTTTACGTTGATTTGACTGATTATGTGACTTTTGGCGAGGAAAACCGAATCACCATAAATGTGAACACCAGCGCTAATCAGACTTCCAGATGGTACACAGGTTCTGGTCTTTACCGGGGAGTAAAACTTGTTCACGGCCCAAAAGTTCATATTGCCAATAACGGGATTTACGTTTATACAAAAGAAGTTTCCGATGGTTATGCTTTTATTGACGCCCAGGTGGAAGTTGAAAATGCCACTGCTGAAAACCGTCTTGTAGAAGTAACACTTGAAATGGTGGAAGAAAAAAGCAGGGAAGTGAAAAAAACTGTAAAACAGGTTATTCAGGTAAACGGCAGAAAATCTGAAACTGCAAGAATAGACTTTGCCCTTGAAAATCCTGTTTTGTGGGATGTGGATAATCCTGCTTTGTATACTGTAAAAGCTCGTGCCAAAAATCTTGGAGTTTACCGCACTCATTTGGTAAAAGATAAAAAAACATCTGTTGATGAAGCTACTGTTCTTTTTGGAATCCGCACAATTACTGCCGATGCAGTTCGTGGACTTCGCATTAACGGAAAGACTGTAAAACTGAAGGGTGGCTGTCTCCATCACGATAACGGGCTTTTGGGTGCAGTTACTTTGTACGAAGCAGAAGCCAGAAAAATCCGTAAACTTAAGGAAGAAGGATTTAATGCTATCCGAACTTCACACAATCCTCCGTCTGCTGCACTTATTGAAGCCTGCGACCGCCTTGGCATGTACGTTTTTGATGAAGCTTTTGATGCCTGGGGAACTGCAAAACGTGCCAGTGATTACAGCCTCTATTTTGAAAGTGACTGGGAAAAAGATTTGACCTCCTTTATCAAGAGGGACCGTTCACATCCTTGCGTAATTTTATGGTCTATTGGAAATGAAATTCCTGAGCGGGGTGGATTGAATAACGGCTACACCACAGCAAAAAAACTTGCAGAAAAGGTGAGAAATCTTGATGCCAGCCGTCCTGTAAGCAACGGAATCTGTTCAATGTGGGCTGGTCTTGATGATTTATTGGCAAAAAATCAGTACCAGGCTCAGAATGCTTTGGAAGATCCAAACTCTACAAAATGGGAAATGGTTACTGAGCCTTTTACAAACGGTCTTGATATTGTTGGCTACAATTATATGGAAGATTTGTATGAAGGTGATCACGAAATGTTCCCAAACAGAGTTATTCTTGGTTCCGAAAACTTCCCTAAAGAAATTGGCTTCCGCTGGCCGATGGTGGAACGTCTTCCTTATGTAATCGGTGATTTTACCTGGACCGCATGGGATTATCTTGGTGAAGCAGGAATTGGAAAAACTATATACGTAGAAAAAGATGACCCGCTAGCTAAAAAAATGCCTTGGGAAATCATGCCTCCTCAAACTACAACTTTCCCTTGGCGTACAGCATGGGATGCCGACTTTGACATTACAGGCCGCATGCTTCCTCAGGGTGCATACCGCAGCGTAGTGTGGGGAAGTACAAAATGCCATCTGTTCTCTAAACATCCTTCTACTTTTGGAAAAGCCGAAATGGGCAGTATGTGGAGTTTCCCTTATGTTTACAAAAACTGGAGCTATACCGGCTTTGAAGGAAAACCTGTTGAGCTTGTAGTTTATTCAAATAGTGATGAAGTTGAAGTTCTTGTAAACGGAAAATCACTTGGTAAAAAGAAGATTTGCACAGAACGCCCATGGCCAAATACCGCAACCTTTGAAACAGTTTATGAGCCGGGCAAAGTTACTGCCATCAGCTACAAAGACGGAAAAGAAGTTAGCCGTGATGAAATTGCCACTGTTGGAAAACCTTGCAAACTAAAACTTACTCCGGAAAAAACAGAAATGGCTTCCGACGGTCACGACCTTATTTTTGTAAATATTGAAGTTTGTGATGAAAACGGCTCCCTCGTTCCAGATGCAGAAATCCAGCTGAAAGCAACAGTGGAAGGCCCTGCAACACTTTCTGGTTTTGGAAGCGGAAACCCAATCACCGAAGAAAACTACACCGACGATACAGCAAAAACTTTCCGCGGTCATGCCCTTGCAATTTTGCGGTCAGGCTATCAGAGCGGAGAAGTTTTGCTTACTGTTTCCGCTGATGGAATGACTGAAACGATTATACTTCAAGTCCATGAGTAAAAGAGCAAAAAAATAAAGCCCGGCCAGTTTTATCAGCCGGGCTTTGAATTGTTGGATTTAATTTATAGACTAAAACTTTTAATCCAACTTCATAATCATTTCAAGAACACGTTTTACCGATATTTTTACGTCAGCTTCGGAAAGACGTCCGTCTTCCATGGCTTCAAGGAGTTCTTCTGGGAAACCTGCAGCCATTTTTACATCGTTGCCTGCCTGAACTTCGCGCCAGTGTTCACCTCGTGTCCACCAGTCTGTGCAGACAAGACCTTTGTAGCCCCATTCATCGCGGAGGATATCTGTAAGGAGTTCACGGCATTCAGATGTGTGCCAGCCGTTTACGATGTTGTAAGCACTCATGATTACCCAAGGACCAGCTTCCTTTACACACTGTTCAAATGCGCGGAGGTAGATTTCGCGGGCTGCGCGTTCGCTTACGATTGAATCGCTGTTCTTGCGGTTTGTTTCCTTGTTGTTGAA
>JAZLIM010000046.1:0-14980 GCA_045617385.1 Treponema sp. | reverse complement strand
GAGGCAGAGCTTTCTGGAGATGCTCTTTCGTTTATTTCTTATCTTGAAACTTACGTAATAAAAAATGAGTATCCTGGCTCTCCTTACATTGAAGCAGATTTTCTTCGCAAGGGAGACTTTCTGGTTCTTTCAGAGCTGCATCCTTCTGAAGCAGAAAATCTGAAAGGTAATATGAAAGAAAAGGAAAAGACAGCTCAGTGCAGCATACAGGTTCACAAGAGGAACGGATTTGAAATGCTTAAAGCTCTTACACCTCCAAAGACTAAGAGAGGCTGCGTTCTTATTGATCCGTCTTACGAAGAACCTTCAGACTATTCAGATGTTGCTGATGCGGTTACCGGAATGTTCCGTAAATGGAACGGAGGGGTAATCATGGTGTGGTATCCGCTTCTTTCCTACAGAATGGACATGATTGAAAACATGGTTGAACGGATTACAGAAGGCGTTCATCTTGTAAGTCCTAATACAGACGTAAATGATTTCAGACTCTGCGTTGCCGAAGAAAACTCACACCGTGAAACAACTCTTGAAGAAACTGAAACTCCAAGGCTTTTTGGAAGCGGAATGCTTGTAATAAACACACCGTGGAAGCTGCAGGAAAAAATGGATGAAACTCTTCCGTTTTTTGAGAAACTCCTGAGAAGCTGACAGGTCTAAAAATGGATTCTGAATCCGGCTTCCAGAGGAAATTTGAAAGCGAAGTTTTTCTCTGAGCCGGAAAGAAACTGGATGACCGGAGAAAAAGCCTCTTGAACGTACAGTTCAAGGAAGCCGTCATAAAGATGGAAGTTTACTCCAATCATAGCTCTTATACCTGCGTCATAAAGAAACTCTGAACTTGTTGTGTAATAAAGGTCGCCGGTAATTCCAAGTCCGCCGTAAATGTTTGTAATATTCTTAAGTTGTGTTTCAAAAAACAGATAGTCTGCAGTTGCGTTCAGCCCGAATCCGAAAATCTCTTCAGTCTCGAAAAAATCAAGGCCCACTGCTATAACAGCCGGTACACGTTCTGTTTTGAAAGTGCCTGTAATGTTCTGACCCATATTGAAAGGAATGGGAGAATCTTTCAGGGGAAGAGACGGTTTACATGAAACCTGAACTCCGGCTCCCAATGCAAAAAGATTTGCTGCAAGGAAAAAAACAGAAATAAGGGAAAGAAGTTTTTTCATAAGCGGCTTTGATTACCGGTTTCTGCTGTCGAAGTAGTTCCGGATTTTCTGGAAAATGTGTTTGAAGAAAAGGTAGATCCTGTAGAAGAAAGAAGGGTGACGGAGGCGTTCAAGTCTTTTGTAGCCTTCCATCAGTTCTTTTTCTGTGAATTCCTTGCGCTGGTTGTTTTCTTCAAGTTCCATTTCCAGCTGTTCAATCTCATCAAGGTTTTCAATAATGTTTGCGTTGATGTTTGTCCATCCAAGCTGTCTGGCAGCCTGGAGGCGTCTTTCACCGGCAATGAGCTCGTAATTTCTGTTGATAGTGATTGGATTCATAAGACCGTAAAGTTTCAGGCTTTCCTTAAGGTCATCAAGGTTTCCCAGATCTTTGCGGACTCTTCTTCTGATTTTAATCTGTGCAACAGGTACCAGCATAATTCTCCATTATTCCATAAGGAAATTGTAATCCAGATCTTCTGTTTTGTTCAAAGGTTTCTTTGTTTCAATAACAGGTTCGTTTTCTTCTTCAGCTTCCTCTTCGTAGTTTACAAAGACGTAACCGTCTTTAAGGAAGTCCAGGTTGAAGCTTAAAGGTGTTGTGTCAAAACTCTGTGTCAGGTGCTGACCTGAACGGTACATTTCTTTCTGAAGACGGTAAACTCCAAGAGCAGAACCGGTCTTGTTTGTGTGGATCGGACAGACCTGAGTTGGCTGAGTTCCTTCAAGGAACCACTGTGTTGTCTGGTGGTTACCACAATCTTCTGTAAGGATCTGGCCCGACTCAGAACAAACGGTACATTCAATGATTCCTTCAAGAGGTTTTGGATAATCCTTTACGATCATATTCTTGTGGATCTTGCTCATGTAGTCACCCCATGCGTGACCTGCAAGAGTAGCACCGGTAATGTTCAGTCCAAGAGACTGACCAGGCTTGTCGAAACCGAACCAGAATGCGGCAGTGTAGTAAGGAGTATAACCACAGGTCCAGGCATCGGCCCAGTTCTGTGTTGTACCTGTTTTACCTGCAGCAGGCATTACGTATTTTGCACCTTCTTCAGTTGTGTACTTGAACTTTTCGCGCTGGCGCCAGAGAGTTCCTTTCTGTACTGTCTGTTCAAGAAGCTTAGTCATTACGAATGAAGTCTGCGGAGTAATAACCTGAATCTTTTCGCCTTTCTGAGCCTGCTTTTTGCGGATATCAAGTTCCGGATTCAGGATAACGTTTCCGTTCTTGTCTTCCACAGTTCTGATAGCCATAGGAGTAACTTCTTTTCCGCCGTTGGCAAAAATAGAGTAAGCACGGGCCAGTTCAATAGGGCGTACAGAACATACACCAAGTCCAATAGGGTATCCAGGTACGAAACCACGGGTTGGAAGTTCTTCTTCCGATATTCCAAGAAGGCTTACTGCACGGCTTATGGCAGCTTCGAATCCGATTCCGTCCAGAACCTTAAGAGACGGAACGTTCATTGAAGTACAGAGAGCGTACCAGAGCTGAACGTTTCCTTCCCATTCTCCAAGGAAGTTCTGAGGAATATATGGTTTTCCGTCTGCTGTATGGAATACAACAGGAGAGTCTGAAATTTCTGTTGCCGGTGTGAATTTTCGTGAATCGATGGCGGCAGAGTAGTAGAGCGGTTTGAATGTAGAACCCGGCTGGAGCTTTGCCTGTGTTGCACGGATGAACTGGTTTTCGGAATCATATTTGCTTCCGCCAACCAGAGCGTCGATGTAACCTGTGTCACTTTCAAGGGCAATCATTGTACCTTCGATTGTAGTCTTTGCGTTGTCCTGCTTTGTAATTGCATTGGCTCTGTTGATGATGTTCATCTTGAGAGTTTCAGTACCGGTCATAAGTGAAACCACATCAAGAAGCGGGTTGATCTGGTTCATGAACGTAGAGTTTGCAACGATTTCTGCTCTCTGTTCAGAAACCTTGAGTTCAGGAATATTGAACATAAGAGCAATGAGTTCTGTAAGCGGAACGTATGTCTTGAATGCTACGTCTGATTTTCTTGTATGTTCTGCCTGATAGCGTCTGTTACCGTTGGCAATCCATTCAGCCATAACTTCATCGGCAACTTTCTGGTGTTCCAGATTAAGTGTTGTGTTTACTGTAAAGCCGCTTGTGTAGATATCGTCAGATCCGTAAATCAGGTTTCCAAGTTCACGGCGTACGTATTCGCTGAACCATGGAGCTTTGTCGTCACGGAGCATGTAAGCAGAGGAACTTGTACGGGTGTAGTCAAAGTTTGCCCAGTATTCTTCAAAAGATTCGTCTGCTTCAGCCTGAGTGATATAGTCTGCCGCAACCATGGAAGAAAGAATATATTTCTGGCGGTCCATGGCACGGTTCGGATGGTCGAACGGATTGTAGAATGCAGGGTTTGAAAGCTGTACAACAAGAAGTGCACATTCGGCAGGTGTGATTTCTGTTGCACCGTGCCCGAAGTAATATTTTGAAGCAGCGTTTACACCGTAGGTACCGCCACCAAAGTAAATCTTGTTCAGGTAAAGTTCCAGGATTTCGTTTTTTGAATAACGGCGTTCCATCTGGATGGCCCACCACAGTTCCTTCAGCTTTCGCTTGATAGACATTTCTGTTCGGTCACAGTAAAGGGTTCCGGCAATCTGCTGGGAAAGGGTAGAACCACCACCAAGAGAAATGTGGAGCACCTGTCCGATTACAGCACGGATAAGAGCTTTGAAACTGTACCCTTTGTGAGAAAAGAAGATGCGGTCTTCACGGGTAATGAGGGCATCAATAAGGTGCTGCGGAAGATCCTGATAGCTGATGATTTCGCGTTTTTCATCGGAAGAGAATTCTGTAATCAGTTCTCCGTTGATGTCCAGAAGGCGGGTAGGAAGAGCTGTATCGAATTCAGTGAAGTATTCTGTATTTTTTATATTCCGGGTTGCAGCAAGACCTTTACCAAGGGCAAGACCCGAAAGAAGGGTGCCAAGGAAAAGAAGAGAAAGAAATACAATGCCGGCTTTTTTTATTTTCATAAATTTTCCTGATTAATCACTATATTATAGTGAAAATGCGCTGTTCTCTCAACATTTGGGGAAAAACCGGCAGTTAAAAAAAAAAAGGCACGGCGGGTACCGTGCCCATGCCCATCAGGCAACCAAGGGCATGGGTGGGAGGGGAAAATGCCCTTGGTACTTATAATATCGTCACCAGGGGTCAAAATCTTTAATGGTTTTGAAAAAAAAATGAAAAAAAGTGCAAAAAAAGTGATTTTTTTTATTCGTCACCGTCTGAAATCTTCAGATCCACGTCCAGGGTGGCAGTATAGGTTTTACCCTTTGTGGCGGTGATGGAACGGACGATTTCATAGCTTCCGATGGCAAATTTCACAGTGTGTTCACCTTCAGAGATTACGAATTCTTTCCCGATTTCCTTGCAGACAGCATCATCAAGGAATACCTTTGTTCCTTCAGGGGCTGAAATAAGGAGTGTTGGAGCAACGTCTCTGAGTTCTACAGTGAGTGTAGTGTTTTTGGCCTGTTCTATGTAGAAAGTACGGAGCTCGTTCCTGTAGTTTTCTGAAATAACCGAAAGATTGTGGACTCCCGGTGTAAGGAAAATGTCTTTTGAAAGGTCGCAGGCTTTGTCATCAATGAATGCAGAAACAAGGGAAGCCTGCTCCGGAAAATCAAGTTTCAGAAGAAGCCGGCCTTTGTCTGAAAGAATAGGGCGGGCTGAGATACTCAGTTTTGAATTAAGTACTTCTTCCGGAATTCCTTTCATAACAGGCTGGAAGCGTACGAATATGCTGTCATTCTGAGGATTTATGACCGGATCAGTTCTTGTGGAATACTGGTTTTCCTTTATGGAGTGATCCTTTTTAAGAGGAACCTGAAGAACCCAGGAAAGCCTTCCTGGAAGAGTATTTACAAATACACGGGTACCTGAATAGTCAATCTGTTTTGCAGAAGGAACCGGAGTGACTTTATCGTAAAGGGTTGCTGCTACTGTATTCCGCCAGGAGGCAACTTCTTCAGGAATTGTGATTCTTATTTCTACACCTTCTATGAAGGTCTTGTCTTTTGGAAGGAAAACTGCCAGGGCGTCATTGATATTGCATTCAACGTTTTGTTCTTCGGAAACTTCAGTGTTGAGGTCAATGATATGAGCCTTTCTTACACGGAAAGATTCAGCACCAAGAAGCGTGCAAAGAGAGAAAACAGAAAAAAGAATAAAAGTCCGTTTAGAAACCGGCATTGCTGGATTTTACAGGCAGAAGCTTTTCCGGGTCTTCTGCAACTCCTCCGAATCGTATTTCAAAATGCAGGTGAGGTCCGGTTGCCATTCCGGTTGAACCTACATAACCAATTATATCTCCGCGGCGAACTGTGTCTCCCTCAAAGGCAGTAAGCCTTGACATATGGGCGTACACGCTGGTCATAGAGTTGTCTTCATGCTTTAAGATAATATAATTTCCGAAAGTTGTGTCATTTTTTTTAGCAAAAGACACAGTTCCGTTTTTTACTGCTCTGACAGGTGTTCCTTCTGCAGCCGCAAAATCAACACCCTTGTGATTTTTCCATTTCCCGGAAAAAGGGTTCTTCCTCATGCCGAAGCCGGAAGAAATATATGAAAGCGATGCGTCCACCGGAAGCCCGAGTGTTGCATCAAGAAAATAAGCTCGTTCTGTGGGGCTGAAACGTTCGTTCTTAAGAAAAACAAAAGTTTCAGTTCCAATATTATAGCATAGATTTTCTTTTTGTAAATTTTCAATTTTGGAGCTGTTCAGAATAGACTGAAGGTTTCCTCGTCCTTTTGTGTCTACAAAAAGCCCGGGAACTGTGGGAAGAAGCAGTTCTTTTCCTGTGAGCTTTTCGGAATTACCGGAAATGCCGTTCAGAGTGGCAATTGTGTCGTAAGGAATGTTTGATCTTGCGGCAATTGAAAGAAGGTTCTCTGAAGGGGGAACTGTGTATTTGAAGAACAGCATGAGAGGTTCCTTTCCGGAAGAAAGGAACTGGTAGTTTTCATCTACAATGGCGGAATATTCTTTGAATATTTCGTCTCTGGAGGAGAGGGAAGGAATTTCGGGAAGCCTTTCTTTTCTGACTGTTCCTGGTTCTGCAAAAAGGCTTGATGCCAGAATGAGTGAAAAAAGCACCAGAAACAGATTCAGCTTTTTCATTTGCTTTCTCTTTTTGCTTTGATGCCGGAAATGATTTTTCTGACAGCTGCAAAAACGGCAAGAACTGCAATTACTGTAAGGACTGTTATTGTGTAAGCCTTTGCGTTTGCTGTGGAAAACTTCCAGAGAGGCCAGACGACAATAAAGGCAACTCCAATACAAGCGGCCAGGATGAGAAGAAAACGGAAAATTGAAAGCAGTACGGAAGTAAATCTTTTCATAAAAAAAATAAGGGCTCTGTGACATGAAGAAACTTCATTACAGAACCCTTTGTTTGTTCAAGTTATTTCTGATTATTCAGCAGAAATAGCTTCTGTCGGGCATGTAGAAGCACATGTTCCGCAGTCAATACATGTACCTGCATCGATTGCGCGTGCACCGTCTTTTTCAGAGATTGCTGAAACCGGGCATTCTGGTTCACAAGCACCGCAGTTTACACATGCGTCAGAAATTTTGTATGCCATAATTAACTCCTATGGTATTGATGGGCACTGCCATATAGCAGCACTTAAAATATAATCGAAAATTTTGCAAATAGCAACCTTGAAAGGTTATTCCCAGGTTGCAATGATGTTTACACCGCTGGAAGTTCCGATTCTGTTAGCGCCGGCTTCAATCATGGCTTTAGCTGTAGCTGCATCCCTGATTCCGCCTGAAGCTTTTACTCCCATGTCAGGACCTACTGTTTCACGCATAAGTTTTACATGGTGAACTGTAGCACCGTTAGGCAGGGCTTTTCCTTCAGCATCTTTTGGCGTACCAAAACCTGTAGAAGTCTTTACAAAATCAGCACCGGCGTTCTTTGCGCACTGGCAGCAGTCTACGATAGTTTCATCGTCCAGATAACAGGTTTCAAGAATAACTTTTACAGTAATCTTGCGTCCGGCTTTTGTGCCTTCTGTTCTTGCAGCCTGCACAACGCCTGCAATGTCTGAACTGATGTTTGTAAGTCTTCCTTCCAGGGCGGCATTGATATCGATAACCATATCAACTTCATCGGCACCGTTCTGAACGGCATGTTCTGTTTCACAAACCTTGTCTTCTGTAGGAACGGCTCCCAGAGGGAAACCGATTACTGTACAGACTTTTACCGGTGTTCCGGAAAGAATTGAAGAAGCCAGTGAAACAAAAGACGGGTTTACGCAGACAGATGCGAATCCGTTTTCCTTTGCTTCGTTACAGAGTGCTTCAACTTTTGAAGTCTTTACGTTAGGAGCAAGAATTGTATGATCAATCATTGCTGCAAGTTCTGTTTTAGTCATGTTTAAATCCTTATTCTGGTGTTTTCAAAAAAATAACCACGAATGTATTCTGCAGTTACAGAACATCCGTGGTTATAACGTTATGGTTTTCAGAAATTAGATGTTAGCGATTCCGATTTCTTTAACTGTAAAGTTGTATTTGTGTTCATTGATTGTGAATACAGCGTTATCACCAACTTTTTTATCCATGATAGCGTTTCCGAATGGAGACATGTAAGAAATGATTCCGTTGTCCGGGTCTGATTCCCATGGTCCGAGGATTGTGTATTTTTCTTCGTTTCCTGTTTCGTTGTCTGTAAGTGTTACTTCTGTAGCGAAAGAAACAACTGCTGTTGTACGTGTTGTAGGATCGAATACAACTGCACGTTTAAGTTCACCCTGGAGTCTTGAAAGTTCAAGACCGAGCATGTGCTGTTTTTCTTTTGCAGATTTGTATTCCTGGTTTTCTTTCAAGTCTCCCTTTTCACGGGCTTCAGCAACTTCTTTTGCATTTGCAGGAATCTGTACGTTCTGAATGTCTTCAATCTGGGCTTTCTTTTCATCAAGCTTAGCTTTTGTAACGAACATTCCCTTTGCAGTTGCAGCTGTTTTTTCTTCAGATACCTGGAACTTGAAGTCTGGGTATTTTTCGAGGATTTTTGAACGCATCTGGGCTTTGTAAGAAGGGTCCATGTCAGCGATGTCATCGATGAGAGTGTACATCTTCTTAACAGTATCTTCTCCGTTTTCGAACATGTAGTTGAACAGTGTGTCGTCTTTGAAAAGGAGTTCTGTTGCGTTTTTGTTGATCTTCTTGTTTTCTGTTGTGTTTACGTGGCTGTTGATTTCACGGAATGTGAGTTCAATTACATTGATGAGTGTAATGAGCTGTTTTTCGTAAGAAACACCAGCTGTCTTGAACCATTCTTTGTCCTGACATTCCTTGAAGAAGAACAGTACAGTTTCGCGGAAATCTCTGTAGCTTTCGAAAGCCTGTTTGATGAGTTTCTGAACGTCTTCTGTGTGACCTTCTGAAACCAGAGTTTCAAGCATTCTGCCCTGAAGTACAGTAGGGAACAGGCGGATGTATTCTTTTGACCAGTCTGGAAGGAGTTTTACCCAGAAGATGAAATCTGCTTTCAGAGAAGTGTTCTTTGTGTCTTTAAGAAGGTCGTACATTACGCGAGGATCTTCGATTCTCTTGTAAAGCTGTTCGAATGTTTCTGAAACAGGGAAGTCGAACTGTTTGTTGATTTTTCCGATGTGTTTTACAACCAGGAATGAAGAAATAACCTGTTCGTTTACGTGAGGAATGTTCTTCAGGAAGCCTGTGAAGTATGCATACATTTCAGCGAACATTTCGCTTGATTTGTCTGTTGCGTCGTCGTTGAAGAAGCGCATAAGAATATCAACGCGTGAGAAGAAGTTCTTCTGAGCTTTGAATTCGTTTGAAAGTTTTTCTTCTGCTGTGATTTCGTGTTCACGAACTACGTAGCAGTTGATGTCGTTTGTATCTACACCGAACAACGGGTTTGTGCTGAGTTCTTTCTTTGCATTTGAGTTCCATGAAGTCCATTCTGAAACTGAAAGAATTGCAGGAACCAGTTCCTGTTTGATGCGCTTGAAGTCACAAGAATTGTCATAGCTCTGGATGATTGTCTTGAGAGTCCATGCGATGTTTGACTTGTCCTTGATTTTTTCTTTGAGAACTTCTGGTTTCTGTGTAGCTTTGAGAACCCAGATGTGGTCTTTTGCAAGTGGTTTGAGGGCTGAAACAGCCATCTTCAGAGACATTTCGTGAACGCCGTTCTTTCTACCGAAGTTGATTTTAAGAATGTCGTTCTGGAGGCTCATGATCTTACCAACGCCCCAGTTCTTGTGGAATACAAAGCTTCCTTTGTCGAAAGCAATGTGTTTTTCAAAGTCGTTGATTGCTTCGAATACATCGCGGTAAGAAGCGGAAAGGTTTGACTGGCGGATGTAATCTTCCAGGTGGCTGTGGTCAGCATATTTCCCTTTGTAGCAGTCGATGATTTCTTTGCGTGCCCATGTGTCATGAGAATCAACTGTAAGGTTCTGTTTAAGGATGTCGATGGCAATGTCCCATTTCTGGTTGTCTTTATACCATGTATAAAGTTCCTGCATGAGAGTTGTTGTTTTTGATTCACCCATAGTTTTTGCAATCTTGCGGCGAACCAGCTGGAAGAAGTCGATTTCCTGTGGAATTGAAGCTACAAGCTTTGCCCAGATTTCTTTAATGGCAGTAAGATTTTTTGCGTTTACGTAACGGAGAAGGGCTTTCTTGTAGAAATCGATGGCAGAGTTTTCGTCACCAAGTTCTTCATAGTGTTCTGCAAGAACTTTTACCAGTTCACATTCAGCAAAATCAATCTTGATGATGTTTGCGTAAAGTTCCCACATTTTATCGTTGTTTTCAGCCTTGTAGATGCCTGCAAGTGTGCGGAGTGCAAACTTGTTGTTCGGGTCGTCATCAAGGATTGATTCACAGAGTGAAGTAACAATCTGTTCTTTGTGGTTTTTCTGGAAGATATCTACCAGTGTTTCAAGACTTGTGTCGTCAATGTCACCTTTGCTGAGAGAAAGCATTCCGCTCAGGAAGAGGGCAATGATGCTGTCCTTTGTGTGAGCAAGATGTTCGTAACAAAGAGCAATAACTTCATCAGCTACGTTTTCGTTCTTTGCCTGTTCAACAATTGTTGAAAGTTCAGAAAGGTTGCTCTGTGTGTAGTTGTTGATTGTTGCACGGGTCCATGTTTCTTCTTTCAGCATGTCCTGGATCGACTGGATAAGATTGTCTGCCATTTGAATCTCCTATAAATATTTCCGTTACCGGTTATTTTACGTAAAGCTCGTAGATTGAGAGATCAGTTATTTTGATCTTCAATAAGATTTCATTGATCTGTGTGTCCATGTTGTTTGTCATAACGTACTGGTCAATGAGCCAAAAATAATATTTCAGAAGTCTTGGAACCAGAACTTCAGAATCACAGGAAGGATTCTTCATCTCTATTTCAAGAGAATAGATATCCTGCTTGAGTTTTCCGATTTCCTGGGAACTCAACTCCCTTTTAATATTAAAAATCCCCCAGAGGACTCCGTAAACCGGAATCCATTCTGAAAGAACTCTCTTTGAATATTGTTTAGGTTCCAGCTTTTCTATCAGACTTCGGATAAGTCCTGAATCAAGAAAATCCAGATCTATTTTTTCAGGCGAAAGGAAAAAGGCTTCCCTGAAAAGTACTTTTGCGTTTCTGTCGTTGCCGCAGAGAGAAAAACAGTCTGCCAGTTCAGCCAGAATGGAAGCCTGGTTGCCCTGAATCTTGTTTGCTTCTGTAAGGCAGACGCATGCATTGTCAAATTCACCAAGTTTCTTGTAGCACATTCCTGCTTTCCGGTAAATTTCGGATTTCTGTGCAGGTACCGGGTTATCCATGAGCTTTGAATAGTTTTCAAGCGCCAGGGAGAAAACCCCTTTCTGAGTGGCAAAAAATGCCGGTTTGTATTCACCTTTCTGCTTTTCTATGTAAGTCAGGAAAGACTTCCATTCAGTAAGGAGAACTTCGCCACGTTCGTAGAAACTTTCTGCTTCATTCAGAGATGCGATTGTAGGAATCCAGAATGTACAGCAAAGAGTGGTGTACATAAGCTCAGGGCATTCCAGTGCAGTTTCAAACAGGGCACTGATTATTTTCTGAGCTTTTGCAGGATTTCCTTCCTCAAGGCATGCGAGAGCTTCCTTGAGACCTTTCTCTGTTTGAATATCCATAACGTCGTATCTTTCATTATAGGGAATAAAAAATCAAAGGTCAATGAAAATTGTTAAAATTGGGTCAAAGTTTATACAGTGAATAGTCGGTTCTGTCAAGCATTTTTTTTGCTGAATAATTCAGGCAGAAAATGAACGGCAGGAAGGACAGTCATTAAAAGCACAAGGACAATGCGGATAATTACCGGGTAGCCCATAAGGAAAAAAGTTTCCGTAAGGGATGGAAGTACAATTCCGAGTACACATACGGCAATTCCGAGAATCCGGGACATGATTTTTCCAGACTGATTCAGAACTGCTGCTTCAAGACCTGTTCCAAGAGATAGGAGCATGGCGGTAAAAGCCCATGGTTTTACGAAAAGTGTAAAGAAAACACGGGCCTCAGGGCCTGTAATTACAAGGTAAGGCAGATAAACTGTGTAAAATGATGCCAGAAGAGGGAAAAATGCCTTTATGCGGAATTCTTTTGTGTCTTTTGAGAGGAAAAAGAAGGCTGTATAGAGAACGGCCAGTGGAATCAGGGCTTCCCTGAAGAAAAGGTAGGCAAAGTTTCTTCCGAATGAATACAGAACAATTCTGTGTGAAAATGTAAAGAATTCCTTGCAGGCAAGTACAAAAAATCCGGTAAGGAGTCCTGTAATTATGATAAGTGCGTCAGATTTCCGTTTTGAGTGGGCACAGTAAAGACTTAATGCCAGAGGCAAGAGCAGAATTGAAAATGTATACATGGTTTTATCCTATCACAATAATGAAATCGGGTCGACATCGTATTCGATGTAAACGTTCTGGTTATGGGTATAGTTCTGCTGAAGGTTTCTTACAAGGCTTTGGAGCGGAATGATGGAAGACCCCTTGAGAAGAATCTGGTAGCGGAAGTTCTGTGAAATCTTGTTGATCGGGCATTCTGCAGGGCCCATAATGAGGATTCCTTTGGGAGCTGTGGCACCAAGAATCTGGGCGGCCGTACGGCTGGTTTCGTAACAGAGGTTCCGGTCCGGGCTTCTGAAAACCAGGCGGATCATGCGGCAGAAAGGCGGAAAATCCAGAATCTCGCGGTTCTGAAGCTCAAGTCCGTAGAATTCCTTTGTTTTTGCCGCAACCGCAAATGAAATCGGTTCGCTCGAAGGATTATAGGTCTGTACAAGAACCTTTCCGTCTGGAAAGTAGCGTCCGGCACGGCCTGCAACCTGGGTGATCAGGCTGAACGTACGTTCTCCGGCCCGGAAGTCCGGCATGTGAAGCCCCGTATCGGCAAGGATTACACCTACAAGCTGCAGTTTCGGGAAATTCAGTCCTTTTGCAACCATCTGGGTTCCCAGAAGAATGTCGTATTCCCCGTTACGGAAACTGTCCAGTTTTTCGACAAGTTCTTCCTTTTTTGTTATGGAATCTGTATCCAGCCTGAGGATTCTGGCTCCGGGGAACTTTGCCCGGGTTTCCGCTTCTATGAATTCTGTTCCGAAACCGGCAGTTCCCGTGTCCAGGGAGCCGCATTTAGGGCAGCTCTCCGGCGGCTGGGTCCACCATCCGCAGTAATGACATTTCAGGCGGTTTTCAGTCTTGTGGTATGTCATAGGAACGGAACAGTTCTTGCATTTCAGTTCAAATCCGCAGGAACGGCACGAAAAATAATGGGTAAAGCCGCGGCGGTTCAGGAAAAGAATGGTCTGTTTTCCTTCCTTGAGGGTTTTGTTTATTTCGTTTTCAAGAGGTTCCGAAATACAGCCTTCGGTCCGGAAGCGGTTCAGGTCAATGCATCCGATTTTAGGCATTGAGCCGCCAGCGAGGCGTACCGAAAGGGTGTGGCGGATAATGCTTCCTGTATTCATACCGTGCCAGGCTTCCACGCTTGGGGTGGCACTTCCCATTACAAGAGGAATCTTCAGGTTGTTGGAACGGTACATTGCTACCTGGCGGGCATGGTAGCGTGGAGTAGTTCCCGATTTATAGGAGCCGTCATGTTCTTCATCAATGATTATGAGCCCCAGGTCCGGAACCGGAGCAAAAACCGCGCTTCTGGCACCTACAACTACCCGGGCTTCCTTATGCATGATGCGGTACCATTCATTCAGTCTTCTTGAAGGCGTTAGTCCTGAGTGCAGGATAGCGGCAGTGTCGCCGAAACGGTTCACAATGTCCTGGGTAACCTGACTTGTAAGTCCGATTTCCGGAACCAGATAGATTACACCTTTTCCCTGTTCCAGCATTTTTTCTGCAACCGAAAGAAAAACTTCGGTCTTTCCGGAACCAGTCGGTCCGTAAAGGTAATGAAACTGGTTTGCGGTTTTTTCCGAACTTCCGATGATTTCTTCTACAGCTTTCTGCTGTTCTGCAGAAAGGGTGTTCCGTTCATTTGAGTCTGAAAGTTCCGATTCAAAAGAGAAGCCGCCGGCAGAACTTTCCCTGCGGCCCGAAGGAATCATGGCAAAAACCGCTTCACCGAAGGTACAAAGGTAATATCTGGAAATCCAGCGGGCAGTTTCTATAAGTTCCTTTCCAAAAAGAGGTTCTGCGTCAAGGACTTTTCTAAGTGGACGGATTTTTTCAGGGCCTACCGGGCAGTCCGGAGGAAGATTTTCGTAAACGCCGGTGATGAATCCTGTGGTTTTGCGGTTTCCGAACATGATTTCGGCACGCTTTCCGATTTCAGGCAGGTTTTCTTTTTTTCCTGCAGTTTCGGATGCCGTAAAAGAGTAAGTAAAAGGCTGGTCTACCGGGAGATTCAGGATTACTTCCACGTACTGCATTCAGAAATCCTCTAGCTGTTCTGGCTGAAGAGAGCAGCGTATTCCGGTGAAAGTTCTTTAAGTTTTGTTCCGAAGTATCTCAGGTCATCCCAGGCCGGGCGTTTAAGACTTTCATCCCGTAAAAGGGCACTCGGGTGATATGTAACGAAGAGCGGAATCTTGTTGTATTCGTATTCTTTCCCGCGCATCTGGTTCATTGGCAGGTCTGTTTTCAGTACATTGTGGGCTGCAACACGGCCTACGCAGAGAATCATCTTAGGCTTAAGGATTTTTATCTGTGCTTCAAGGAATCCTATACAGGCATCTGCTTCATCGGGGTATGGATCCCGGTTCTGTGGAGGACGGCACTTTACAACGTTTGCTATGTAGCAGTTTGTTTTTCTGTCCAGTCTGATTCCTGCAAGCATTTTATCAAGAAGCTGGCCTGCTTTTCCCACAAAAGGGATTCCCTGAGCATCTTCATCGGCTCCAGGGCCTTCACCAATAATCATTACGAGAGGATTCTTTACGCCCACTCCCGGAACTGTGTTTGTTCTGGTTCTTGCAAGCTGACATCTGGTACAACGTGCAATTTTGGCGGAAATATCCTCAACTGTAAGAGGTGCCTGTTCCGGAACCGGAGCTTCTTTAGGGGCTTCAGAAGAATCAGAAAGGGAAGCCTGAGGAGAAGCTGAAAGAGGTGCAGAAACTGAAGGTTCCGGGGCGGAAATAGGTTCAGCGGCTGCAGCTTCAGGAGAATCTTCAAAAACAGGAGTTTCTTCTGAAAATGAGGCCGGTGTGTATCCGTAAACGTTCCGGGCAGCAGTTCTGAGAAGTGTATAGATTTTCAGTTTGTCTTCAGCTTTCATTGTTTTCTATTCGTTGAATGCAAAATCTTTCATAAAGAATTCAGGGC
>JAZLIM010000045.1:0-14655 GCA_045617385.1 Treponema sp. | reverse complement strand
CGGCTGTTACAAAATCAACTGGCAGGATTTTCTTAAAAAGAATTCCCGTGTTGTAATTGATAAAGTCCGTATTTATAAAAGCAAACTTAACTCGGAACATTCCATTCAGGGAATGATACAGAAAGCCGTTTATTCAAAGCTTTGTGATGTATGGCACATGCGTTCCATGCCTGAAACCGGCGAACAGGTTGATATCCGCGTTTATATGGATGAAGACCGTGCATACATCCTTCTTGATCTTTCAGGGCTTCCGCTTCATAAACGCGGATACCGCACAGAAGGTGGTATTGCTCCGCTCCGAGAAACAACAGCTGCAATCCTTCTTCAGGAAATGATGTGGAGACGCAAGACTCCGCTTCACGATCCTTTCTGTGGTTCGGGCACTGTGGCAATTGAAGCAACTCTTTATGCTTTCAATATTGCTCCTGGATTCGGCCGTCGTTTTGCCCTGGAAAATCTTCCGATCTTTGATGCAGCCCGTGCTGAAGAACTGAAGCGGGCTGAAGCTGAACTTATCCGTACAGATGTTGAAGTGCGTATTACAGGAAGCGATATTGATCCGGCTGCCGTAAATCGTGCAAAGAAAAATGCAGAATATGCCTGTGTTATGGCAGGCCGTGCCCTTCATATGGTAGACAGTGCCTTCCACGTTCCGCGCCCTGATTTTATTCAGAGTGATTTTGCAGATCTTGAAGCCCCTTACGACACAGGTCTTCTAATCTGTAACCCGCCTTATGGTGAACGCCTTCTTGATGAAGAGCAGACACGTGAGCTTTACAAAAATATGGGCGGCCTTATTACTGCGTTCCCGAACTGGGATGTGGGAATCATTACTGCTGCAGATTTTTTTGAAGAAAGCTTCGGTAAAAAAGCAAACGTAATTAAATCTCTCAAAGCGGGAAATCTTGATACAAAATTCTACGAATTCAAGAGCGGGGAAACTGCTCGCCGTGACGGTGAAGACCGCAGGGTGAACCGCCCAAAGACTGACCGTTCTGAAGCTGAAGGGCTTGAGCGTAAAGAAAGAAGCAGAGGAGAACGTCCTGCCGGAAACAGACGTTCATTCGGAGACCGCCCTTCAGAGAAATCCGGATTCGGACGTAACGAGAAGCCGGGAAGAGGTCAGGCTGACCGCAGACCGCGCACTGACCGCAGAGCAGGTGCTGACCGTAAGCCGCGTACTGACCGCCGGTCTGGACCTGAAAAATTCTAAAAGTTTTGGAGCAATCAAATGGCAATTGTTGTTGAACACGAAAAACGAAGGCAGGAAATCCTGCAGAAGTCACTGGACGTTTTTATTGATGAAGGTTACGAAGATGTAACTTTTCAGAAAATTGCTGACCGCTGCGGTATTACCCGTACAACCCTCTATATTTACTTCCGCAACAAGAATGAAATTTTTCTCTACAGCATCAAACAGCTTCTTACCGGAGTTGAACTTGCTATCGAAGAAATTCTGAACGATAAATCAAATACTGCGGAACAGACTTTGCGAAAAACCTTTGATGTTCTTATTGAAGCCATTGAAGAAAACAGAAAGCTTTTCCATGTTCTGCAGGTTTATCTTATGCAGCTTGAAAAATCAGGAATCAGCGCAAATGATCGTGTTAATCACAGAGTAATCAGAATCAGACACGTTCTGAATCATATTCTGATTCTTGGAATTAAAAACAAGGAATTCAAAGACCTTAATGTTGCTACAATGAATGAGCTGCTTTACAGCCTTGTTGAAGCTGCAATTTTCCGTTTTACTGTGCTTTCGCAGTCCAGTATCACGATTGTAAAAAAATCAATAAATCTTGCAATTGATGGTTTTCTTGCATAGATAAAAAAGGTTTTGGAGAGGACCTTTTCGGGAGAGTTTATCAAATAAAAAAATTTTCAATGTACCGGGGTGGGTATGTCGTCTGTAATGACACCTGAAACTCTTTCTGAGGGGATTTCACGTTTAGTTTCAGTTAATCCTTTATTTTCTGAAAAAAATCTTAAAGTAATTGTAATAGCAAATGAAAAAGCCGGCGGTTTTACTCAGGTAAAACAGAGCCAGAAGAACGCCGGAATTCTTGCGGCTGCTCTTGAACGTGCCGCTTCAAAACAGGCCGTAACAAAAAATACTGAATCCAGACTTATTATTACTGAAGGGCAGGGGCACGCAATTCAGCTTGTGGCAGATATTGCTGAGTCGGCTCTTTCTGACAAAGATTCTTTTTATCTTATTGTAACTGCTGGTGGAGACGGAACTTCTTCTGAAGTTCAGAACGGTCTTTTTAAGTTTGCACATGAATCAGAAGAAAAAAAGAATCTTGTCATGAACCGTATGGCTGTTCTCCGCCTGCCGATTGGAACGGGAAATGACGGAACCGACGGGCATACTTTTTCTGAAGCGGTAGAACTTCTGGAAGAATCACTTCATTTTGCAAATGCCCGTGCCATAAAAATGTCGGTGGCAGGAAATCCTACAAAGGAACAGATTGCTGAAGCCGGAAAAGATCCCGCAGAATATGGGGACACTGAAACACCGGCTCCGTGGTACGCCTTCAATGTGGCAGGAATCGGACTCGATGCTTTCGTGTGCTGGAAAGCAAATATCATGAAGGCAAAGCATCCTGGAGATTCCTACAAACTGATGCTGGATTTTGCGACTCTGAATTACAATAAGACATTCCCGCCGGAAGATGCCGTTCTTAAAATCTATAAAGATGATGAACTTCTGGAGTCTGTAAATACAAGCTTTGAGATTCTTGTCTTTGGAGTTTCAGGGCACCGTATGTTCGGAGGGGGAAAACAGATCCTTCCTGAAGAAAACAACATTGCATACGTAAAGAAACTTGATGTAATGACTATGGTTATGAACAGCAGAAAATTCGAAGACGGTTCATACACCTCTACAAATCTTGCTTCCTGCTTCAAGGGAAACAGAATCACTGTAGAATATGCTCACCCGATTCTCTGTGAAATGGACGGTGAGACTCATCTTCTGTTGAAAGAAAACTTCCCGGTTTCTCTTGAACTTACTGATCCTTGTGTTCAGGTTATCGAAAGCGACAGCCTGATTTATGACAAGGGAACAGTAAGAAAGTAGATTACTTTTTCCAGTAAGCTGGAACGAAGAAAATCAGGATTGTGTAAAGTTCAAGACGGCCTGCCAGCATTGCAAAGCAGTACCACCATTTGAGTGCAGATGGAAGGAAGCTGTAAGTGTTGGAAGGTCCCAGCTGTCCGAATCCCGGACCGATGTTTCCTACCATTGAAAGAGCCCCTGTGAAAGATGACCACAGATCAAGGTTTGCAAATGCACCTGCAAGAGTTGTAAGGCTTACCAAAAGCAGGTAAACAAAGAAGAAGGCTGCTACGTTGAAAACGATATCCTTGCGGCCAGGTTTTCCGTTCAGACGGATTGTAAAAATCCCGTGAGGATGCAGCATGCGGCGGATTTCGTTTCCTGCCTGCTTGAAGAAGATTACCCAGCGAACAACCTTTACACCGCCGGAAGTGGAGCCTGAACTTCCGCCAATGAAGAATACCAGAAGACAGAAGAACTGAGCTGATACCGGCCACAATGTAAAGTCAGAAGTTCCGAAACCTGTAGTAGAAGTCAGGGATGCAATCTGGAAAGAAGAATAACGCAGGGCTGTAAAGAAGTTCGGATATTTTGGAAGCAGACAGAGGGCTGTGATTACAACCAGTGCGAAGAAGAGACCTATATAGCTTTTGAATTCCGAATTGTTTCTGATTTCTTCAGGTTTCCATGTGAACAAATAATAAAAAAGACTGAAGTTGATTCCGGCCAGGAACATGAATACTGTAATTGTTACATCGATGGCAACGGAATCAAAAAAAGCGATGCTGGAGTTTTTTGTAGAAAATCCTCCGGTTCCAAGGGTACTGAAAGCGTGTGCAAAGGCATCGCATAAATCCATTCCGAAAATTTTCAGAAGAAGTGCTTCAACAACAGTAAATGCCAGATAGATAATCCAAAGAGCTTTTGCAGTGGTTGTAATCTTTGCTGTAACTTTTCCTTTTTCAGGACCGGTAGTTTCGGCTTTGATAAGCTGGAATCCGCCCACTCCAAGAAGAGGAAGAAGTGCAACGGTCAGGGTAACGATTCCCATACCTCCCAGCCAGTGGGTCATACAGCGCCACATATTGATGGAACGGGGAAGGATTTCCACATCGTTGATTACTGTTGCACCTGTAGTTGTGAAACCGGAAACACTTTCAAAAAAAGCGTTGGTCCAGGAAATTCCGCAGCCCGAAAAGTAAAGAGGGAATGTCCCGAACAGACTTGTGAAAACCCATGCGCCTGCTACAACAACAAATGTTGAACGGATGGAAAGGTTGATCTTCCTGTTTCTGAATGGGAAAAAGAAAATCAGGAAAAGAACAATCGAAGCTCCCATAGGAATGAGAAAGCCTGGAAGGACTTCATATTCTGCATAAGCAAGAGCAACTGCAACGGGAATAATGAATGTCAGACCAACAATGGCAAGAAGAATCGAAATGATTCTGATAAAATCTATAACTTTCATAAAAATGCTATTTATAATACTATTCTTTCTATGAATAATTCTCAATACACACCCGAAGAACCTATTTCTTCCATTGCAACAGCTCTTGCTCCTGCCGCTCTGGGAATTGTCCGCGTTTCCGGAAAGAACTGTATTTCTCTTGTTTCCCGTGTTTTTTCGTCTCCAAAGCGTCTTATGGAGGCTGCCGGTAATACAATCGTTTACGGATGGATTAAGGACGGAGATTCTCTGGTAGATGAGGTTATGGTAGCGGTTTACCGTGCGCCAAAAAGCTTTACGGGTGAAGATATGTGTGAGATTTTCTGCCACGGAGGCCCGGCCGTAGTTACTGCAGTCCAGGCGCTTATGCTCAAGAACGGCTTCCGCCAGGCTGAACGGGGGGAATATACCTTCCGTGCATATATCAACGGAAAGACCGACCTTACAAAGGCCGAAGCCGTTCGGGAGATTATCGACTCCCATACTGACGCTTCCAGAAGCCGGGCTGCAGGACGCCTTGCAGGTTCCCTGTTCCAGGAGATTGACTCAATCAAAAAGCTTGTAATCGACACTCTTGCCGCAATCGAAGTGGAAATTGAATACCCGGAAGATGAAGAAACTATTGCTGACGCCTTTGACTCTTCCGATATCCGGCAGGCCCAGGACAGACTCCAGGAACTGGTGAATTCCTGGAAGGGTGAAAAACTCTATCAGGACGGTGCCCGTGTAGTTCTCTGCGGCCGTACTAACGCCGGAAAGTCTTCACTGTTCAATGCAATCCTTAAAGAAGAACGTGCCATCGTTTCAGATATTGAAGGTACTACCCGCGACTTCCTTGAAAGCTGGGCCAGTATTGACGGAATTCCTGTGCGTCTTTTTGATACTGCAGGTTTACGTGAAACCGAAGATGTGATTGAAGCCCAGGGTGTGGAAATCACAAAGAACCTTTCCGGCGATGCCGATGTTGTTCTTTATCTTGTAGATTCTAATTCAGGTCTTTCTTCTGATGATTTTACTTTCCTTGAAAAATGCAGGGAACCTGTTCTTGTTGTCTGGACAAAAAGTGATCTTTCGTCCGGAGCTTCTGAAACTTCAGTGGATTCTTCCATTCAGAAACGAATTCCTGATTTCAGGGGGCAGGTTTCAATCAGCTCCAGAAAGGGAAGCGGAATGGATTCCCTCTACCAGGCTGTAAAATCTGTTCTGACTTCCGGGCTTTCCACCGAACGCACCCAGGCTGGTCTTGGTTCCGAACGCCAGAAAGAGGCTGTTGCCGAAGCTCTGGAGTGTGTTGAACACGCTCTGGTTTCTGCCGCCGACAATTACACCCTTGATGCTGTTGTTCAGGATCTTGAAGATGCTCTTGATGCTCTTGGCGAAGTTACGGGAGACGTAACGCCTGATGATGTTCTTGGCAGCATTTTTGCAAACTTCTGCGTTGGAAAATAATCAGTCTGCTGCCGTGCAGAGCGAAAAGAAATCCAGAATCACTTTGTTAATATCGTAACCTGTAGTTCTTTCCTGCGGCCATTCGTGGTGGCCGCCCGAAATGCGGACTGTTTCAAGAATGCAGTCTTTTTCGTGGGATGCGTAAACTGAAACCAGGGAACTTTCCCCAAGCGCATACTGAACTTCAGGATGAAGTCTGTTGTTCAGAATCCACCAGTCAGAAACATCTTCTACATAAGGAAAAGAAAGAATCACCTCTGATTTATTTTCGCGGAGAGGAATCACATCATCTTTTGTTCCGTAGACCTGGAGGAGGGAACAGCGGGCATTCTTTTTCTGTTTTTCCCAGGTTTTTATTGGTGCCAGACCTGACACTACTGCCATGGCTGAAAACCAGTTGTCCTTTTCAAGTGCCAGACTGTGTTCCATAAAGGCTCCGTTACTGAATCCGCAGAGAAAGACGTTCTTTCTGGAACAGCCGTACTCTTCCTGCATGAAAGAAGCCAGGCTTCGGAGAAAGTCAGAATCATTTTTTCTGGAAGTTCCCATTCCCGAATTCCAGCTGATGTCGGGCATGCGGCCTGTATGCTCCGGGGAAGGGGAACGTTCTACAGAAGATGCAAAAACTACGGTGTAGCCTTCCGGACAGGCGCTTTTTGCAAAGCCTGTGTAGGAAGCAAAAGCTTCAGGAGACTGGCCGTAACCGTGGAGCATGATTACCAGCGGCGAGTCTTTTGTTATGCCGTTTTCAGGTGTATAAACTGAAAAGCGCCGGATTTTTCCTTCGAAATCGCAGTCATAGGTAACGCCGGAAAAAAGCCTTACGGAAGAGATCTGGGATTGCTTTCTGCAGCCTGAAAAGAAAAGTGCAATAAATAGAAGTAATATAAGCCGGTTTTTTGTCATAATTCTGATAACACTAATTCTAATGGAATATCTTCCAAGGGGAAACCTGCTATTGCATAAGAGCGGGTAAATCATTAAATTATTTTAGAACGAGCAAAGACGCTTGGTATAAGAGGACATGCTATTGTCTTTTTACACCAGGCGTTTTTTTTTGGGGTAACATATGAAAGCATCTTTAATTCTTGCAAACGGCATGGTTTTTGAAGGCGAGTCTTTTGGAGCCACAGGAGTAGTAATCGGAGAAACAGTTTTCACAACCGGTATGAATGGTTATCTGGAAACTCTTACTGATCCGAGTTATTACGGACAGATTGTTACACAGACATTTCCGCTTATTGGAAATTACGGTGTAATTCCTAAGGATTTTGAAAGCGGCGGATGTCACGTTCGTGCTTACATTGTCCGTGATATGTGTGAAGAACCTTCAAACTTCCGTTGTGAAGGGAAACTTGAAGACTGGCTTATTTCCCAGAACATTATCGGGCTTAAGGGAATTGATACCCGCGCTCTTACAAAAGTTCTTCGCGAAAGCGGTGTTATGAACGGAATGATTGTTTCAGGCGACAGCGATGAAGCAAAAGAAGTAATGAAAGCTTTCGGCATTAAGAGTACAGGCGTTTCAGCAAAGTCGGGAACAATATTCCAGAACAAGCTGAGCGAAAAGGCTGAAGAAATCCTTATTAAAATCAGAAAATACACAATCGTTGATGCAGTAAAAAGCGTAACAGGAAGTGCTTCCTCAATAGAAGAAAGTGCAGATATCGTATTCAAGGAATCTGCTGAATACCGCTTCGTTCCTGTAAAGAATGACGGAACAAAGGTTTACGATCCTAAAGTTGCCATGAAAGGCGGAAAGGGTAAAAAGGTTGTGCTCTGGGACTTCGGGGCAAAAGCAAATATCCGCCGCGAACTTTTGAAACGCGGTCTTGAAGTAATCACAGTAAGCGGCCTTGCAACTGCAAAAGAAATCATGGCGCTGAATCCTGACGGCATCATGCTTTCAAATGGTCCTGGAGACCCGAAAGAAAATGTCGGAATCATTTCTGAAATCAAAAAGCTCATAAAAGCAAAAATCCCGATTTTCGGAATCTGTCTTGGGCACCAGCTTCTGGCTCTTGCCTCAGGTGCTGATACAGAAAAACTTAAGTACGGTCACCGCGGTCCGAACCAGCCTGTAAAATATCTTGAAACTGGCCGTGTTTACATTTCTACACAGAACCACGGTTATGCCGTAAAAAATGACAGCCTTCCAAAAGGCGCAAAACTCAGCTTCATCAATACAAATGACGGAACATGTGAAGGAGTAAAATACACAAAGTATCCTGCCTTCAGCGTTCAGTTCCACCCGGAAGCATGTGCGGGTCCACTGGACACCAGCTTCCTGTTTGATGATTTTGTAAAGCTTATTAACGACAACAAGAAGGAGGAAAAATAATATGCCTCTTAATAAAGATATTCACAAAGTAATGGTTATCGGTTCTGGTCCAATCATCATCGGACAGGCCGCAGAATTTGACTACGCCGGAAGCCAGGCTTGTAAGGCTCTTAAAGAACAGGGGCTTGAAGTTGTTCTTGTAAACTCAAACCCTGCTACTCTCATGACCGACCACACAATGGCCGATCAGATTTACATTGAACCACTTATTCCTGAAACAATTCAGAGAATCATTGAAAAAGAAAAACCGGATTCACTGCTTTCAACTCTTGGTGGACAGACAGGTCTTACATTGAGTATGGAACTTGCAAAATCGGGATTCCTTAAGGAACACGGAGTTCGCCTTCTTGGTGCAAAACCTGAAACAATCGACAAGGCCGAAGACCGTCAGATGTTCAAAGACACCATGGAAAAAATCGGGGAACCTTGTATTCCTTCAAAGGTTGTTACAACTTACGAAGACGCCTACGATTTTGTAAAAAATGAAATCGGTTATCCTGCAATTATCCGCCCGGCCTTTACTCTTGGTGGAACCGGCGGCGGTATTGTTCACAACGATGCCGAAATGGATGAAATTGCACACAACGGTCTTCACCGTTCACCAATCCATCAGATTCTTGTAGAAAAATGTATTTCCGGCTGGAAAGAAATTGAGTTTGAAGTTATGCGCGACGGAAGCGGAAACGTTCTTACCGTTTGTTCAATGGAAAACTTCGACCCGGTTGGTGTTCACACAGGTGATTCAATCGTTATTGCTCCGGCTGTAACTTTGAGTGATAAAGAATATCAGATGCTCCGTTCGGCAGCTTTGAACATCATTTCTTCCCTTGGAATGGAAGGTGGATGTAACTGTCAGTTCGCTCTGAACCCAGACACATTTGAATATGCCGTTATCGAAGTAAACCCACGTGTAAGCCGTTCTTCGGCTCTTGCTTCAAAAGCAACAGGATATCCAATTGCAAAAGTTGCAGCATTGATCGCCATCGGTTACAACCTGGATGAAATTCCAAACTTTGTTACAAAGAAAACTGCAGCATGTTTTGAACCAGTGCTCGACTATGTTGTAGTAAAAATGCCTAAGTTCCCGTTCGAAAAATTTGTTTATGCAAAACGCGACCTTGGAACTCAGATGAAGGCTACCGGTGAAGTTATGGCTATCGGCCAGACTTTCGAACAGGCTATTATGAAAGCTGCCCGCGGTGCTGAAATTGGGGTTCAGTCTTTGAACCTTGCAGTATTCGAAGAAGAAAGCGATGAAAAAATCCGTGAACGGGTAGGCCAGTGTACTGACCAGAGAATCTTTGCTATTTTCCAGGCAATCAAACGTAGAATTATGACTCTGGAAGAAATCCACAACATCACAAAAGTTGATATGTGGTTCCTTTCAAAGCTTCAGAATCTTGCAAAAATGGAATGGGAACTTGCAGCATGCGGCACTTCGACAGGCTCAGTGACAGGGCTTACGACTGAACTTTACCTTAAGGCAAAGAATCTTGGTTATCCTGACAAAGTTATCCAGCAGATTTCCGGAACAAAAATTGTGGGCTGTTCAGGAATTCTTTCAGAAGCAAAAGAAGCTGCACGCCTTGTTAAGAAAGGTCAGCTTGCCCACATCCCTGCCAGCTACAAAATGGTAGATACATGTGCCGGCGAGTTCAACGCAGAAACTCCTTACTTCTACGGAACATACGATAAAGAAAACGAAGCCGCAGAATATCTTACAGAAAGAAAGAATGCCCTGGCTCCGCAGACAGGTGCTGCATCGGCATTCGGAAGCGGAATCAGTGCAGGTGTCTGGGGAAAGCAGCCTGAAAAATCAAAGGGAACAATCATCGTTCTTGGTTCAGGACCAATCCGCATCGGTCAGGGTATCGAATTCGACTACGCATCAGTTCAGTGTGTATGGGCTCTGAAACGCCTTGGTTACGATGTGGTTACAATCAACAACAACCCTGAAACTGTTTCTACTGACTTTGATACATCAGACCGCCTTTACTTTGAACCGCTTACTCCTGAAGATGTAATGGGCGTAATCAATACAGAAAAACCGGTTGGTGTTGTAGTTGCCTTTGGTGGTGGAACTGCCATCAAGCTCGCAAACTTCCTTGCAGATCAGGGAATCAGAATTCTTGGTACAAGTGCCGACGCCATTGACCTGGCCGAAGACCGTGAACGTTTTGACGAACTTTGTGAAAAGCTTCAGATCAAGCGCCCTCAGGGACTTACAGTTCTTACAGAAAAAGAAGCTCTGGAAGCTACAAAGAAACTCGGTTACCCGGTTCTTCTCCGCCCAAGTTATGTTCTTGGCGGTCAGAACATGATCATCGCCTTCAACGACGATGATGTTAAAGAATACATGAAAATCATCCTGGCTCAGGGAATTGAAAATCCAATCCTCATTGACCAGTACAAAATGGGTACAGAACTTGAAGTTGATGCCATCTGTGACGGAAAAGACATCCTCATTCCTGGAATCATGGAACACATTGAACGTACAGGTATTCACTCAGGTGACTCCATTGCAGTTTACCCAAGCTGGAACCTGAACGACGTTATCCGCGAAAAGATCATCAAGCAGTCACGTGAACTGGCTCTTGCTCTTGGAACAAAGGGGCTTGTAAATATCCAGTATCTTATTTACAACAATGACCTGTATATTATCGAAGTAAACCCTCGTTCAAGCCGTACAGTTCCGTACATTTCAAAAGTTACACACGTTCCAATGGTTGACCTTGCCGTTCGTGCAATGCTTGGTGAACGTGTTAAAGACATGGGCTACGGAACAGGCCTTTACAAGATTCCTCCTTACTTTGCAGTAAAAGTTCCTGTTTTCAGTTTTGAAAAACTGATGGACGTAGATACTCACCTGGGACCTGAAATGAAATCTACAGGTGAAGTTCTTGGTATTGCCGCCACAATGGAAGAAGCAATCTTCAAAGGACTCATCGGTGCCGGTTACAATATGAAACGCAGCGGGGGAGTGCTCTTCTCTGTCCGCAAGACTGACCGTTACGAACTTCCATCTCTTGCAAGAAAGTTCTACGAAATGGGCTTCAAGCTCTACGCCACAGAAGGAAATGCAGAAACTCTCCGCGACTTTGGAATGGAAGTAGAAACTGTAAACAAGATTCACGAAAATCCTGACGATAACCTGCTTACTCTTATGGATTCAGGAAAAGTTGATTACGTTATTTCAACTTCTGCTAAGGGCCGCGACCCTCACGCTGACTCTGTACGCATGCGCCGCCATGCAGTTGAACGCGACATTCCTTGTCTTACAGCAATTGATACAGCAAATGCTATTGCAAACTGTCTGAAGTCAAAATACAGCGCAGAAAATGTTGAGCTTATCGACATCAATAAGCTACGCGAAGTAGACCAGGTTGTTCACTTTACTAAGATGTCTTCAACCGGAAACGACTTCATTATCGTTGATACACGTAACCAGTACATCAATAACCCTGGCGGTTTAGCAGTTCGTCTTTGCGACAGACGCAGCGGAATTGGTGCCGACTCTCTTGTTCTTGTAGGAAAGACTTCAAAGGCTGATGCTTCAATGCGTTTCTACAACCTGGACGGTACAGAAGGAATGATGGCAGGTAATGCTCTCCGTGCCGTAGCAAAATACCTTTACGACAACAACATTGAAGGCATAAGAGACCGCCACAACAAAAATGATACAACTGCCGAAATTACAATCAAGACAAAGGCCGGCGTAAAAAAAGTTAAGATTTATAAGCTCAACGGAAAAGTAAGTTCAGTAATGATTGATATGGGAAAACCTGATCTTTCAGCCCAGCCTGTAACTGGTAACGGGGTAAAGAAACTTACAGTTGACGGAACATCTTATGATGTAACAACACTCAGCGTTGGTAACCCTCACTGTGTAACTTTCGTTGATTTTGTAGACAAGCTGGACCTTAAAACTCTGGGACCAAAGTTTGAACATCACAAAACTTTCCCTGAACGTACGAATACAGAATTCGTTCGTGTTGTAGGACCAAACGAACTGAAGATGCGTACATGGGAACGCGGAAACGGTGAAACTCCTGCCTGTGGTACAGGTGCCTGTGCGGCAGTTATTGCCGCCGTTCAGAAAGGTTTCTGCCAGATGAACGAAGACGTAACTGTAAACGTTCGCGGAGGCCAGATGATGGTCCGCTACACCGGCGACACAGTTTACCTTTCCGGCGAAACTTCACTTTGTTTCGAAGGTGACGTAAAGATCTAAAAAAAAAGCAGGGTGGTCGAAACCACCCTGCTTTATCTTATTTTGTAATTCTTATATCTTTGAAGTAAATCGGTTTTCCGGCTGGCTGTGAATTATTACAGATCTGGAAATCCTGAATAACCGTCCAGTCAAAGGCTTTGCGGGAATTAATCCATTTTGAATTTGCATTGTCCCAGGCGCCTGCGTCGTATAAGCTGTTCAAAGGAATGGTAACCTGATGCCAGTTTCCGTCGCAAGGAACCAGGTTTGCTTTGATATCATAACAGCCGCGCCATTCATATCCGCATTTTTCTGCCGAGTCTCTGAGACGAACCTGAATGTTCAGGTCCAGGTTTTCGTTTTTCACCATAAGAGTGATTTTATAACCGCTGTTTTTCATGGCGGTGAAATCAACAAGCTGTCCGAAACGGAAAGTACATTCTGCATAGGTATTCATTTTTTTGAATTCAAGAACTGAAGATCCGTCTGAATCTTTTTTGAAAGAAGAACCTTCAATTCCGCCGCGGTACACTTTCAGTCCTTTGGAAATTCCGTTTTCATAGATAACGTATTCACCTTTCTTGGAAGAAAGTTCGAGCCATGTTTCAGAATGACCTTCCGGAACTGTAAGTCCCATGGCTTCTACAACATCGCGGTTCAAATCCTGTGGGAAGAACTCCGCGCTTCCGGATTTGAAAACGCCAAAAGACCCGAAATAATCCCAGCTTGTGCGGGCAATGCCTCTTTCTGCCAGACAGTCTGTAACGATTTTGTACCATGCGGTACGTTCATCAGGGTCGGCAAATGGCTTGTAAACGCCGAATTCACCGCAGTAAACCGGGGCATTTCTTTCCCGGCTGAAAGCCACATACTGATCAAAGAAATCTTCTACAGCTTTTCTTGTTCCGGTTTTAGGGTAGTTGTAAAAATAATTCCGTTCTGCGCTTGTGGCATTGTTCGGTAAAGCCGGCATGCGGTCTTTGTCGTAAGGGAACGGAATATGGCGGATCCGTGAAAGTTCATTCCAGCTGGCTCCCTGGTGTGTAAAGAGGAATGGCTCATAAAAGTGGAATGTATAGATAAGCTTGCTGTCGTCCCATTTTGGAAGTACTTTCAGGGCATCAAAAGAGTTCCAGTCTGCACCGCCACAGATAATGTAACGGTCTTTGTCGTAAGAGCGGATATTTTCGATTACTTTAGCTTCAACGTTTCCCCATTTGTATTTATCAATTCCGTGAGGTTCGTTATAAACTTCATAGCAGATGTATGGGCCTTTACCTGCATAACGTTCAGCCACCTGAGCCCAGATTTTTGTAACAACGGTTTCAATTCCGGCAGAAGTTTTTGTGCCTCCCGAAGTATCGTTATGGAAATCAAAAATTACCCATAACTTTAATTCCGTTGACCACTTCATGACATTATCAAGAATTTCCCAGACTGCTGGATTAACCGTATAGTTTGGGGCCCCGCTGCTTAATTTTTCAAAATGAATCGGAAGGCGTACAACATCACAGCCCATTTTCTGAACATTCTGGAAATCCTGTTTTGTAATGAAATTCAGGTCGATTTCATCAGGATTTTTGAATTCCAGCCATTCCGAAAAATTAACGCCTCTTGTAAATGGGGCAGGAACGGCTTTTGCTTTGGCTTCTGCGGCAAAGGCAGCAGAACTTAAGAGTAAAACTGATAAAAATAAAAGTATTGTTTTCTTCATATATAGAATTATCATCTGATTTCAAAGAAAAGAGAAGAGAAAAAAACTTTAAAAACCGATTGACAATTGTTTTCCAGAGTAGTATAAATGATACATCTAACGACAAAGACGCCGTTGATTCCAGTAGTGGAGTCGACGGCTTTTTTTTGTCAAAAATTAATTTGTATCTTTTAGAGGGCGACGATGAGGTCGCATTTCTGTCAGACGTGACGGGAGTGTCTTCATCGTCGCCTTTTTTTATCTGTCATTATAAGGGGGTTAACTATTATGACAAATGTACCAGAATTATTCGGAAGCATGGTTTTCGGCGATGCACAGATGAAAGCAAGACTTCCGAAGGATGTATACGAATCACTTCATAAAACAATAGAAGAAGGCAAGGACCTTGATATCGAGGTTGCAAATGCAGTTGCCGCAGCCATGAAAGACTGGG
>JAZLIM010000044.1:0-40107 GCA_045617385.1 Treponema sp. | reverse complement strand
ACAGGTCTAAAATACGTAAACAATCATGCCTGCTACCCTTCACTTCTTGTGGTGGGCCAGATGATGTCAGCCCTTGAATCCGGCAAATACGATCTCAACAGGACCGCTCTCATCATTACCCAGACAGGCGGCGGATGTCGTGCAACAAACTATATCGGATTTATCCGCCGTGCCCTTGCAGATGCAGGCTGGGGGCATATTCCTGTTCTTTCTCTTTCTGCTCAGGGCTTTGAGAAAAATCCGGGATTCAAAATCACACCGGGTCTTCTTCACCGTGCCCTTAAGGCTATCATGCTGGGCGACCTTCTTATGCGTTGTCTTTACAGAGTACGACCATACGAAGCAGTCCCTGGAAGTGCCAATGCCCTGTACGAAAAGTGGAGTGCCCTTGCAGAAAAGGAAGTTGAAAAACTTTCTGTCTGGGGATACCACCGCATGATGAAAAAAATCGTGCGGGATTTTGACCGCCTTGAACTGCGTCCGATTAAGAAACCACGCGTTGGCGTTGTAGGGGAGATTCTTGTTAAGTTCCATCCTACAGCAAACAATGACATTGTAAACGTAATTGAACGGGAAGGAGCAGAATGTGTAATGCCGGACCTTGCAGACTTCTTCTTCTACTCATTCAGTACTGGTATATTCCGCCACGAAGAACTGGCATTCCCAAAGAAAACAGAACGTAATGCAAAACTCTTTGTCTGGTTCCTGGAACTTTACCGCCGCAAGATGAAGAAATATCTTCGTAAGTCAAAACGTTTTGTAGCTCCTTCAAGCATCTATACCCTTATGAAAGGGGTAGATGATATTGTTCAGCTTGGAAACATTACTGGCGAAGGCTGGTTCCTTACAGCAGAAATGGTTGAACTTATAGAGGAAGGTGCTCCTAGCATCGCCTGTGTTCAGCCTTTTGCATGTCTTCCAAATCATGTTACTGGAAAGGGTATGATAAAGGAACTGCGCCGCCGTTTCCCTGAAGCTAACATCAGCGCCATCGACTTTGATCCGGGCTCTTCAGAAGTAAACCAGCTGAACAGACTTAAGCTTATGCTTTCAAATGCTCCGGTTGGAACACATCCCGATGAGGATAAAGATGGAATGGTGAAACTTAAGGACGGTACAAAGGTTAAGCCTGAAATCCGTCTTGCTGCAGGAGCTGCAATGACAGATCCTGAGCCTGTTGCAGGGCACGAAATGCCGCCTGCAAATTAATTACGGATTAAAACAAGATTTCTTTCGGAATCTGAAAGTCCCGGAACTGTGAGGTTTAAAACTTCATAATCCGGGACTATTTTTTTTATGTCTTCCATTTCAGTTCTGATGCTTTCCATTTTTGCCTTGTAGGCTGCAAGGATTCCGCCTTTTTTTGTAATGCCAAGAAGAGTCTTTGTCATTTTGTCATCTAAAGGGCGGAAGGCTCGGAATGTGATGACATCGAATTTTTCTTTCTGTACTTTTTCAGCTTCAGAGTTGATTACAGTTACATTTTTCAGACCAAGGATTGCCGCAACATTTTCAAGGAAGGCGCAGCGTTTTGCCATACGTTCAACAAGGCAGAATTTTACTTCAGGGAAGGCGGCGGCTAAAGGAATTCCTGGAAGCCCGCCGCCGGAGCCGATGTCACCGGCTGTGAAATCGGGATTGTTGTGAGCGTTTTCAAAAAGTTTGCAGAAAGCGGAATATGGAGCCAGGGAATCGTAAATGTGGCGGATTACAAGTTCGTCGTGGTCGCTTGTGTTGGTAAGGTTGTAGGCTGAATTGAAAAGGATGATTTCGTTGATGTATTTTTCCATCAGGGGAACAATTCTTTCGGCTTCAGTTTCTGAAAAGCCCATTTCAAGTAATCCGTTTTTCATATTTTTTCCTTGTGAATTAAATATCAAGATCCAGAAGAAGATCTGCAGTACAGTCTTTTGATTCTGCTCTCAGAACAACCAGGTTTCCGGTTTTCTGTGCAGTAAGGTTCTTTTTTTCGGCCAGCTTGTAAAGAAATGAATTTTCGTTTTTGCTGTCCTGTGCCAGTGTCATTTCTGCATTGTAAGTTACAGATTTTCCGTGGCCTTCAGACGTTGTGAAAAGAATATAGAAAGTTTCGTTACGGATTTTGTTTCCCGCAATGTATCTTCTGTCGGCAGTAAGGAGGAAAGAACCGTCATTCTCAGGTTCGCTGAAATAGATTTTTGTAAGGGAATCCAGCATATCGTATCCGTTGATTTTAAAACGGAGAAGGGAAGGCTTCCGTTCATTCAGTTCCAGTATCTTTCCTGAATTTCCTTGAGTTTCCGGTCCTGGTGCTGAATTCTTTCTGGATTCTGCTTTCAGTTCCGCCAGGTCGGAAAGAATTTGTTTGAGAGTATCGTCAGAGTTATTTCCTGAAGTACGGTTAAGAGCCGAAAGACCTGTGAAGAGTCCCGAATCTGAAAGGGAAGAAATATCATTTGCAGTAAGCAGGTTCGATGGTGAAAGGAATTCACTTATCAGGTCCTGGGAATTTTCCGGGTCTTTAAGTTCAGCCTCAGCTTTTGCCTGTGGCTTTTTTGTACTTTCAGGGGCTGCCGGTTTCTTCGGGAAATCAGGAATCTTCGGAGTGTAGAAACCGCCACCAATTGATGGAGGTGTGATTTCAGGAAAATCCGGCATCTTCGGCATGGACTGGCAGTGTAAAAAGGAAAGCTGACAGTTCAAAAGTGCGATTCCTGAAAGCAGGAGAAATTTTCTGGTTTTGGAAGATATCTTTTTGTTCAAAAGAACATTACAGATTTGCAAGACTTTCCTCCACGAACTCAAGACGCTGGCTCAGCTGTGCAATTGTTTTTTCAAGTCTGTTCTTTTCTTTTTCAAGCTTTGATTTAGGATCGTCGTCGGTTTTAGCCTTTGCAGATTTCATCTTCATCATTTCACGGACTGTTGCAGGGCTTTTTCCTGAAAGAAGTTCCTGTTCAGCTTCCTTACGGTCATCTACCTTTTTGATGCAGGCAACAGTTTTCATGTTGTCAAAACCGATTGCAGGATTTACAGGAACTCTTGCCACGCGCTGGATTTCTTTTGCGCTGTTACGAGGCATGCAGAGAACACGGTCAAGATAATCTTCGTAGCGGATGTTTGCTTCTTTGCAGAGGTCATAGGCCTGTCCAAGAAGGCGCCCGAATTCAGTCATCATCTGGCCGTTTTTTTCGATATATTCTGTTTTGATTTTATTAGTGAGTTCTTTCAGCTCAGGAGAAACTTCCAGGTCAAGTTTGTAGTAGCCTTTTTCTTCTGCAATGGCCAGAAGGGCTCCAAACTTTGCCCAGAATTTCTGGTTATGGCTTTTTGCATTTGGAATGAATCCTTCAGGTGAAATAAGCAGAGTTTCTTCTGTAACAAGGTGATGAGTATATTCGTGAACTGCTGTATAAACAAGTTCGTTTTCTGTCTTGAAATTCAGATTATGAAGGAGAATTTCATGTGTGTCAGGCTTGTAAAGCCCGTTTACTCTTGTGCTTTCTTTTCCAGTCTGAGTTACTGAAAAGTCCAGGTTTGTTTCTGCTATGTCCAGCAGGATTTCTTTAATGCGTGCGTTATCCATAAGTGGGATAATTTTAACAAAGCAATCCTCTTTCTGCAAGAATAACACTGGCAGCTACAGTTGCTGCGGTTTCTGTTCGCATAATGCGTTTTCCCATGCCGCATCTTGAAAAACCTGCTTCTTCAAGCATTTTCCGTTCTTTGTCTGTCCAGCCCCGTTCACTTCCGATTGCAGCGATAGTAATGCAGTTTTCAGACAATTCTTCTGACCTCATGGCTTCTACAAGGCTCGACTTTGGATTTATGTTATCAAGTGCCAGAGCCTGGAAATTTTCGCCTGCTGACTTCTTTACAGATTCCATGCATTCAGTGAGCGTTTTATGAAGGAAAAGTTCCGGAACACTTGTGGTGCCTGCCTGAACGGTTCCGTCCAAAAGCATTTTGTATGCTGTTCCGTGCTCTACAAGGTTTGACTGCATGTAAGATTTTTCTCCAAGTTCAGTTCCTGTAAGGTGAACTTCCTTAACGCCAAGGGCTGCAATGTCGCGGAGAAGGCGTTTAAGCTGGATAGGGCGCGGAAACCCGATAATCATGATGAGAGGCTGAGGTTCAAGGCCCGGAGTTTCAGGCGAAAAAGAAAAGCTGATTTCGTTGTTTTCGATTTTTGTAATGGTTGCAGTTCCAACCATGCCGCCAACGATTCCCGCTTTGAAAGTGTCACCTTCCTTTTTATGAAGGACTTTTACTATGTGCTCTCCGCGTTCATCTTTTACTGAAAGGGGAGTGTTGATTTCTGATTCTGTAAAAAGTGCTATGTTCATAATTTGATTTTTCCGTTTGAAAGTTCTGTAAGAAGGTGACTGAAGCTTTCTGCTTCATCACTCCGGATTTTTCCGCTGATTGTAATGTCGGTTCCGAAATCTTCAGTAACGTCATAAAGATGAAATTCGGTGAAATGATTTTTAATTGGTTTTAAAAGCGAATAATCTGTGTGGAAACTGAAGTCTGTTTTTTCTATGAGTTCTTCAAAGGCGTTCTGTTCCAGAGCATTCTGGATAACTCCTTTGGCTCCGTTTCCGTAAGCTTTTACAAGTCCGCCTGTTCCAAGAAGTGTTCCACCGAACCATCTTGTTACAGTAAGAATCAGGTTTGTGGCACCGCTTCCCTTTAAGACATCAAGAACAGGGCGGCCGGCAGTTCCTGAAGGTTCGCCGTCATCACTCATGCCCATGACTTCGGCACCTTTTCCTGTAATGAAAGCATGAACCACATGTGTTGCGTCGGCATATTTTGCTTTCTGCTGGCGAAGGATTTCCCTTGCATCTGCTTGAGATTCACAAGGAATCAGTTCTGAAAGAAATCGGGAACCCTTGATTGTTTCTTCAAATGATACATATTTGGTTAATGCTTTCATGTTAAATAAAATATTTGTTCACTGTATTTGAATGCCACGCCGATTCGATTTTGCTAACGCAAAATCTATTCTTTTATTATTTAAAGAAATGCCGTAAGGCATTTCGAATCAGTGTGACAATTTTTTTAATTTACACTAATCGATTCAACTTCTTTAGCTACAACCCTTACGCCCTTTGCTTTGAGCGATTTTTCTTCGAAGCCGTCAGTCTTGAACTTTTCTGTAAGGTTCTTGAGGCGCGGCTTTTTAACGTAGTGCAGGGAGAATGTGAAGTTTTTGCGTGTGTCTACGTGAAGAACTTCCATATCGTCCGGAGCAAAGAAGTAGTCGCGGTTCATGATGTAGCCCGCAATCTTACAGCGTTTAATGTACACGAACTGAGTTGCAGGATCGCGGTAAATGATTGTGAAAAGAACTTTTGAAAGACTTTCCTTGTCTGCAAGACCACAGTACCACATGCCAGGTCCGATAAAGAGTTTTTTGTGAGTATCAGTTACAGACCAGATACCGCTTTTACGAACGTAAATAACGCGGTCGTAAGGAGTAACCTTCATCTTTTCTTCGCCGGAATTTACTTCTGTTCCAAGGTATCCCTTTTCTTCGTCGTATTTCAGAGCCAGGTCACGTTTTACCACAGCCTTAACATCAACTGTGTTGATGCTTGTGATTTTTGACATGCGTTTTGTGGTTTCCGGAGGAAGCTTCTTTTCGATTCCTTCAAGCCATGAAATTGCGTAATCAACCAGGTGCTTCAGAAGTCTGTTGATTTCTTTAATGCGGTCGTTGATAGCCCTTACTTCTTCACGGTTTTTGTTGATGTCGTAAAGAGAGATGCGGCGAATCGGGATTTTCAAAAGGTGATCGATATCTTCGTCTGTAATGTCGCGGATAAGTTCTTTTTTGAAAGGTTTGAATCCGTCATAAACAGCTTTGTAAACACCCTCTTCAGTTTTCTGAGTTTCAATCTTCTTGTAGATGCGTTCCTCAATGAAGATTCTTTCCAGTGTACGAAGGTGAAGTTTTTCAAAGAGTTCTGATTTTTCAAGTTCCAGTTCGTCTTTCAGAACACCTACCAGCTGCTTTGCATGATATTCAATGACCTGAGTACATGTCATTTTTACAGGCATGTTGTCTTTGATAACCAGCAGGTTACAGTAGATTGTCTGTTCACAGTCTGTGAAAGCGTAAAGGGAATCAACTACATCTTTAGCGTAAACGCCGCGTGGCAGTTTGATTTCAATATTTGCAGACTTTGAAGTAAAGTCGTTGATTGAAGCGATTTTTACTTTTCCGTTCTTGGCGGCTTTTTCAATAGAGTCTGTAAGGCTTTCTGAAGTTGAACCATAT
Organism: Treponema sp.; assembly: GCA_045617385.1. Lineage (GTDB taxonomy): Bacteria > Spirochaetota > Spirochaetia > Treponematales > Treponemataceae > Treponema_D. The sequence goes on along the minus strand of JAZLIM010000044.1, from coordinate 33,842 downwards.
GGAAGTTCTGTAATGACGATTTTCTTTTCATCACTTAAATCCATTTTTGCTCGAGTAACGATTTTTCCAAGTCCGTCTTCATAGTTTGTAACGTCAATAAGGCCGCCGGTAGGGAAGTCAGGATAAAGCTGGAAAGGTTCTTTTCTGAGACATTTCTTTTCGGCGTCGATAACTTCGTGAATATTGTGGCTCAGAATGTTTGTGCTCATACCTACGGCAATACCTTCGGCGCCCATAATAAGGCAGAGAGGAAGCTTTGCGCGGAACACAACAGGTTCTGTGTCGCGGCCGTCGTAAGTTGGAACGTATTCTGTGATTTTTGGATTATAAAGAATATCTTTTGCAATCGGGCGCAGACGGCATTCAATGTAACGGGGAGCAGATGCACCGTCGCCTGTGTACATGTTACCGAAGTTTCCCTGCTTGTCTATAAAGATTTCTTTGTTTGCAAGATTAACAAGGGCTGTGTAAATTGAAGCATCACCGTGAGGATGGTAAGCCATTACCTTACCACAAACGTTGGCAACTTTTGTCATACGGCCGTCATCAGTTTTCAGCATTGTGTGAAGGATGCGGCGCTGAACAGGTTTAAGTCCGTCAACGATATCAGGAATAGCACGGTCGCGGATAACGTAAGATGCGTACTGAATAAAATTTGAGTCAAAGAGATTTTTTACATATGCCATGATTTTTCCACCCAATAAATAGTATACAAGAAATACTTTAAAAAAAACAGTGGAAATATACGGCTCTTTCTTGTTAAACTTAAAGTATGGAAAAAGCAGTTTTTAAAAGTGATTTGTCAAAACCTGATGAACTCCTGAAAGAATTTTTCGACTCTTTTGATTATTTGTCTGACGCTGACAGGAAGAAAATAGGGGAAGCATGGAACTATTATGTTGAGCTTTCAGGAAAAGATCCTGAAAAATACGTTCATGTTCTCCGTGTTGCTTTTATTCTGGCCGGAAACCGTCTGGACGTTGATACAATTACAGCTGCAGTTCTCCATAATGCCCTTTCTGATGAGGTTTCACCTGATGTTTTAAAGGAAAAATTCGGTGAAGTTCCTGCAAAGCTTGTTGAAGGGGCAGCAAAGATTGCATTTTTCTCAAAAGCTTCGAATACAAGCTATCAGGCCGATGCCATCCGTAAGATGATGTTCGCCCTGTCTGATGATGTAAGGATCATTCTTCTGAAGCTGGCGGACCGTCTTGATAAGATGCGGAACCTGAAGAAGATGGAAAGCGAAAACCAGAAGGCGGTAGCCAAGGAAGTAATTGAAATCTGGGCACCTCTGGCCGACAGGCTCGGTATGCAGGCCGAAAAGAACGAACTTGAAGACTTGAGCCTTAAATACACCAATCCGGATGTTTTCCAGCAGATAAAGTCTATTGTTGCCCAGAAGCAGGACGAAAGAGCCGCTTATCTTAAGGCTGCAGTTGACCGCATTACAGAACAGGCCGCAAAGCATAATATTGACGTACAGATTTCAAGCCGCGCAAAGCATTTCTATTCCATCTATCAGAAAATGAGAAAGCGTAATGTAGAAGCCGGCGAACTTTATGATCTTCTGGCTCTGCGCCTTATCTGTAACACAACAACTGAATGCTATACTCTCATTGGTATTGTTCATGAAATGTGGAGTCCTTTGGACGGCCGCTTCAAGGATTATATTGCCATGCCAAAGGCAAACGGTTACCAGTCTCTTCACACAACTGTAATGTGCCAGGGCAGACCCCTTGAAATCCAGGTGCGCACAAAAGAAATGCACAATATGGCTGAACATGGTGTTGCAAGTCACTGGCTTTACAAGAAGGGAACAAACAAAGATAACGTAACTGAAAGTCAGCTTGGAATTTTCAATCAGCTTCAGGAACTCAAAAAGAATAATTTCTCTGACGAAGGCTTCTTCAATGAACTCAAGAATGATCTTCTGAAAGATGAAATTTACGTTTTCACACCAAAAGGTGACGTAATCCGTCTTCCTCAGGGTGCCAACGCCATAGACTTTGCCTACGCCATTCATTCTGGAATCGGTGAAAAACTGGTAGGTGCAAAAGCCAACGGAAAAATCATAAGTCTTGATGAACCGCTGAAGAATACACAGATTATTGAAGTATTTACAAATCCACAGGCTCATCCGACAGAAGCCCAGTACAAGCTTGCAAAGACTTCAAAAGCAAGACAGAAGATTCATTCGTGGCTTACACTGAATAACGTTGATTTCTTTGATGAACGTAAGGCTGAAAAACCGGAAGAAGAAGCAAAGCGTATTCATCACCGGCCAAAGACTAAAAAGAAGGATGGGGAAGAAATTCTTCCGAAGGTAGAAAAAATCAGAATCGGGGAAACTTCCAACTTCATCTTTACGTTTGCAAAGTGCTGTAATCCGAAGTATCCCGAACCGATTGTTGCATATCTTTCACGTATGAAAGGAATGGTAATTCACAGCAAGGACTGCTACGTTTACCAGCGTATACGCAACAAAGACGAACGTTCGCTGGACGTAGACTGGTCATTGCCTGAACACTAGTTTGCTTTCTTCATGTATGCAGCTTTGATTGATTCTGCAAACAGTTTGTTCTGGTCGTTTCTTTCCGGCACGCTGAACAGCGGCTTACCGTCATCCGGTGAAATACGGTAAATATCCATCGGGTCTGTCTGGTAGGCCGGGCTGTCAGGATTGTTGATCCACCAGTCCAGAACTGAAACGAAACAGAGTGTATATTTGATCAGGTTTGCGTTAGTTGCATTTGTACTTGCGCTTCTGTTCTGCGCACCAAGAAGAACATCCAGACGTTTTGAAACTTCGTTTGAAATTGAGAAACTGTAATGATCCCATGGGTTTTCAACCAGTTTTACAGGTCCTCTTGTTTTTGCCTGCTTGTCACATTCATTTACAATCAGAGTAAGATATTTTCTTGCAAAATCCGTACGTACAAAAAGCGGCTTGTATTTGCTTTCATCACTCGGGTGTTCAAGCAGAAGCTGTTCGAATTTGAACGAAGGCAGGAAGTGATAAGTAGTCTGCCACAGGAGGGAAGTGAAGAGTTTCTTTCCGTACTGTGTCTGCGGGTAATCGCTTTTAGAGTAGGTAGAGTTCACAAGGCTGATGAGAGGTTCGCAGTAAAGGCGGCCGAATGTGTCTTCGCGGTAAGCTGACCAGTCATCGAGAATATCGAAGATTGTTTCAGAACCCTGCTTTGTGTTGTCAGGAATAACGAACTTGATGTTGCGGAGCCCCTGGAAACAGTCTTCAATGATTCTCTGAAGAACCATTGTAACGTGAACAGGGTTCTGAGGAGAAAGCATATTGAAGCCTTCGTCGAATTTGTAAAGAGGCTGGAAGTACGGGTAAAGGTCAGGGTGTGCATCAAGATTTGAGAAACCTGCATCAGGGAAGAACTGGTCCAGAAGCTTGAGCCCTGTAAGAACAATGTTGTCTTTTACGCCTTTCTGTGGCGGAGGAGCAGATTTCTTTTCTTCCTTTGGAGCAGCAGGTTTTGCCTTGTCTTCAAGAAGAAGATCAAATTTATGAAGCCCTGTGAACTTCAGAATGTCGGCAACTCTTGTATGGAAAAATTCATGATATTCATAGAAGTCATCTGAACACATGCGCATAAGAAGAGGGTAGCATTTCTTGATGATTTCATTGTCCAGATACAGCCACTGTGTAATGGCCTGTTTTGCCATTTCAGAAAGCTTGTCTTTTGGAGCATCAGGGTATGCACATTCATCGGCATAGATTTCCTTGATCAGTTTAGGAATCTTTGTGTCCCCAAAGTAGTAAACAGTAATGAGAGGCTTGTACATGGCACGTACAAGAGGAATAAGGTCTGCAACAATAAGCGGTTCAGTGTTTCCCTGAAGCTGCTGGAATTCATTCTTGATCGGAAGAATTGTCCAGCCTGCAACCATGCGCAGGAATTTGAACTTTGATTCGCTGCCGTTTACAATTTTTGCCTTGTAAGTGGCCGGAGAAATCTGAATCAGAGTCTTGATGACTGTGATGAAAGTCTCCATGTTTGTAATATGATTTTTAAGAATGTCTTCGTAGAAGTGGGGAATGATTTTTTCGGTTCCGTTTTTCTGGAAAGAAAGAATGAAATTGAAAATTCCGTAGTTTGGTTTGATTTCGTATTCAGGGCTCATCATCAGTTTATTTATCTGACTGACCGCCTTCTTTGACATATTAGGCAATTCTTCCCGGATTTTTCTTCTTGCCTGTCCCGGAATACCCGCAGAGCTTCCCTGTGAACCGTTCATTGCTGAACCTCCTCCCGATGATACATTTCGTACTATTCTACCTGTGTTTTTTGACTGCGACATGGAAGCTGAAGAAACCGGAGTGGATTTTTCGTAAAGAACTTCGCCTCCAAGTTTTTTAGCCATTTCCTGTGCTTCACTCTGGCTCAGTTCCCCGATGTTCTTTCTGGTTTTATCCAGAGTGCCCGGTTCCCAGTCTGCTGTTTTACTCATTGAAAATTCGTCTGACATTCTGCCTCTCCATTAAGTACGGACATGTGATTTTGAAACAATGCCCGGGAAATTTTTCAATACGATTTTCTGACCGTCCTTTGTAAGAAGCACGCCTTCAAATGTTCCGTAAATCACGTCTGAAACTGTTCGCATTACAAGAACGTTTACGGTACGCGACTGGATTGAAGCGGGACTGAAAGTCAGGTCTACCATGTTTTCTGTGTCCTGAATAATCCAGTCTCTGCTGATTCCGAAAGGATGGGTTATAACTACAGGTGGAAGCGGAGTTACTTCACCGTCTGCCACCAGGGTGTTGCTGTTGTATCTGTAATTGTCTGCAGCATCGATGTTTGCAGTTCCGATGCTGAAGATTATGTTCTTTCCCTTTACCTGTCCGATTCCTGTTACAGAATTAGTATCGGTATGGAATTTGAAATAAGCGCGGTTCATGGAAACCAGAGCGATTCCTTCTTCCACTTTGTGTTCTTGAACTGAATCTTTTGTATAGGTGTGAAGGCTTCCGCGGATTCTCATAGTTGAAAGCCATGAAGCCGAGATGCGCGAAGAAGTAGGAGCCGGATTTACATACATTACATCGGAATGCTGGGAATCTTCGCGGACAGAAATCATTTTGCCTTTTGCTGAAGGACGAACTTTGTCACCCTTTACGTTGAACTGACATTTGAAAAAGTCGTGGGAATCTTCCCAGAAAAGTCTGATTCTGCGGTGCTTCTGGTAACAGGCACAGATAGCCTTTGAAGTTTTTGTAGGAACAAAACGGCGGCGGGCCGGCATGATTGAATGGTAGGAACTGCGTTTGCAGGTTTCCTTGTTCCAGAAGGTTACTTCAGAAAGCCCGAAAACCTTGAAGTCACGGAATTCAACAAAACCGATGTAAGAACCCAGACTGAAAGTGTAGGTAAGGCGGCTTTTGATTCTAAGGTTAGACAGAAAAGCGGGTACAGGAACACCGGCGTATGGAGAACGCATTCCTTTGATGTCGATATGTGATGAAACAGGTGAAAATGATCCAAGACGTGCCTTTCCGTTTTCAATAATTTTTTTTGGAGGCTCGTCAAACTGTCTTGTGTACATAATATCTATTATATATCAATTAAAATAAGTCTGTAAACGAGATATTCTGCCCATACAAATGAGAAAGTATTTTTGAGGAATGGAGAAAATAGAGTTATAATATAAGCGTAGACACAATTTTACGAGGGGGATGCTTATGGCAATCAAGTTATTCTCGCTGGGAGCAGCTCAGGAAGTTACCGGTTCAAAACACATTGTTGATGTAAACGGAAGACGCATAATGATTGACTGCGGAGCCTTTCAGGGAAAACGAAAGGAATCAGACCGCAAGAACCGGGAATTCGATTTTGATATGGAAAGCCTGGACGGAGTTGTGCTTACCCACGGCCATTTTGACCATTGCGGTCTTCTTCCTGTTCTTACAAAAAAAGGCTATGAGGGAAATATTTACGCAACCCCGGCCACAAGAGATATTGCAAACCTTGTAATGATGGACAGTGCCCGTATTCAGGCCCGGGATGCTGAATTCCTTGCCAAGCAGGCCGCAAAGAAAAAGGAAAAATTCCACTGGAAGCCTTTGTATGACGAGCAGGACTGTGTAAAAGCCGCAAATCAGATCATTTCAGTTTCCTATAACCGGAAGATTCTTCTTTCGCGCAATGCAGAAATCCAGTTCTTTGACGCCGGCCATATTCTGGGGTCAGCCTTTGTTTCACTTGATGTTTACGACGGAGACCGCAAAGTAAATCTGCTTTACACAGGAGACATAGGCCGCAGAAATAAACCGATAATCCGGAACCCGGCAACCAATGTTCCAGCTCCTGATTACATATTCCTGGAATCAACTTACGGTGACAGAAAACACGAAGAAACTGATTTTGCCATGAAAGAGCTGGAAAGGGTGGTACGTGATACTGTTTCCCGTAAAGGAAAAATCATCATTCCGAGCTTTGCAATTGAAAGGGCACAGGAACTGGTGTTCTATCTTCACCTGCTTACAGACCAGAAGAAGATTCCGGTAGTTCCGATTTATGTAGATTCTCCTATGGCGGTGAACGCAACTTCGGTTTTCCGTGTTCATCCTGAATGTTACGATGCTTCCGTAAACGAAGCATTCCTGAAGCATCATAAAAATCCGTTCGGATTCAGTTCACTTTCCTATGTAACAAGCGTTGAAGAATCAAAACGGCTTAATAACATGGAAGGCCCGATGATCATTATTTCGGCCGACGGAATGTGTGAAGCAGGCCGTGTACTTTATCATCTGGCAAATGAGATCAGTAATCCGCGGAATACAGTTCTGGTTGTAGGATATATGGCAGAAAATACTCTGGGACGCAGAATTCGTGACGGCCAGAAGGAAGTAATGATTCTTGGAGACAAATACGAAGTAAAGGCTCATGTGGAACAGATCAATGCTTTCAGTGCCCATGCGGACTATACCGAAATGCTCGACTGGCTTAAGTCTATAGACACTTCAAACCTAAAGAAGATTTTCCTTGTTCACGGTGAAAAGGAAACCGTTGAGTTTTTCCAGAAGTATCTGAATGAAAACGGCTTCCCGAACGTAGAAGTTGTGGAAGCCGAAAAGGAATATGAAGTATAGGTTCTAGTTTGCTTTCGGAAGAGTACCGAAGTCTTTCATCATTTCGTTCTGTTCCTGGATCTGGCGTTCCACTTCCAGGGCAAGAACGTTCTGTGTTGGAAGCCACGGGTATGCATTCTTCATGATTCGTAAGGCACCGGCCGGATCATTCCCGTTAAGCTCAAGAACAGCAAAGAATTCCGAGAAGAACTTTGAGTTGTTCACTTCAACGTCTTCTGCAGAAGGCGTAATGTCTGTAATTACCCAGCGGTCTTTCATGAATGTGAGTGTGAAGATATCGCAGTGGTGTTCACAGACAATCTGGTCTTCTTCAGTATGCAGAATGTAGTAGTCTGCAGTCTGTACAGATTTCATTCCCGCTGTAATTGAAATTCCTTTGTCGGTTGTAACAGGTTTCGGTCTGTCCTTTCTAACAGGGAACTTTATGTTCATGTCTTTAAGGTTTCCGTCAACCGAAAGGTTTGTTACTCCGTAGATTCCGCCCTGATTTATGTCCAGTTCGTCGTGGAGACCAAGGAAATAAGCGGCAGGTGACATAAAGCCCTTGTCGTGGCTGTATACCTGGCGGTTTTTGCTTACTACGTAAATCTGGCTGACCATGTCGGCATAGCGGTTAGGAATTTTTCCTTTTGTCATGTTGGAAACCATGACTGTATCAAGGAGATTCAGACTCTGGAAAAATCCTTCAACTGTCTGTTCGGCGGTAAGGCCCTTTGTTGTCTTGTTGTCCTGATTGCTTTTGACCAGGTTCATTACCATAATCAGAACTACAAGGAAGATTGCGCCGGCTGTTAAAAAAGTGGCAGCGTTTCTTCTGAGCTTTCTCTTTGCGTTCACTTTTGAAGTTTTCCGTGCCATGTAGTCTTCGGCTTTTTTCCGGAAATCCTCATCAGAAACAGCTTTTTCGGAAGCTTTTGCGTTGATCAGAAGGTCAATCGGGAATGCAGTAATGGAACGGAAAAAAGCCTCTGCAGATTCCTGTCCGCGGCTTACGGTCTGTGGCGCACGGCCTTCAGTAATTTTTGCACTGCGGGACTTCTTCTTCTTTTTGCCAGGTACTTCAACCTTTGCTGAGTTCAGCTCCAGTTCCCGGTTGATGATTTCGGAAAGTTCTTCATTTATTCCCGGAATGCACAGTTCCAGAGGCAGATACTTCTGGTCCAGAATGTCGGCATTGCGTTCAAGTTCGTCAGTTGAAGGGTAGGGAACATGGCCTGTAAGAATTCTGTATGCCAGGTTAGATCTCATAAAGCGCAGGGCCTGATGGTCGTGCAGTGTAGGATTCAGCCAGAGCCCTGTGATTTCAGCTTTTTCTACGGCCGAAAGACCAGCAGTAGCATAGCGGAAAAGTTTTTCAGGAAGGAAAAGTGCCTTGAAGGAACCGGCGCCCCCTGCTTCATAGATGATTCCGCCGCAGCCGTTTAAGGGAAAAACTTTTCTTCCCTTAGCTGCGTCTGTAAGAATACGGATTACATTTATTCCTGTATCAAAAGCTTTTTCTGTTTCTAAAAGATCAGTTACAGGGGCTGCCTGGTCAGAAAAGAACGGAACCTTTCCTGTGTAGAAAACTTCACGGCCTTTTTCGGTGTCAAAACTTAAGACTTCCGAAAAAGACCACGGGGAATATTCAAATGAAAATTCATCTCCTGATTTTTCTGCTGTTACCAGAATACCTTCCTCAGTAATTATGGAAGCAAAACTCATTTTTCCGAAATTTTCTTCCAGGATTCCTGAGTTCAGTTTTATGGTGTTGTTTTCAATCGAAAGAATTTTCATCACTTTTCCCCGTCTATGTTTGATTAGCGTTTACCGCTGCTTGAGTACATGTAGTCAAAGTAGTCCATGCCAGTGCTGTATGTAGCTCCGTTTCCTTTCAGAGTCTTCTTGTAAGATTCCATACTCTTCCAGAAGGTGTAGAACTCAATGTCTTTGTTGTATGAATCGGCATAGATTCTTGCAGCTTCAGCATCGGCGTTACCCTTAATCTCTTCAGACTTTTTGTAGGCTTCTGATGCAATTGTCTGTTTCTTGTTTTCAAGTTTACCGAGCCATTCAGCTTTTTTACCTTCACCGTTTGAACGGTAAGCCTGAGCAACCTGGTTTCTTTCCTTGATCATTCTCTGGTAAACAGATTCTGTAAGTTCATCAGAGTATTTGATCTGGCGTGGAAGAATATCAATCAGCTCGATTCCGTATTCAGGAACCAGGCGGTTTGCATCTTCTGTCATCTGGCGTGAAAGCTCACGGCGTCCTTTAGAAACATTTTCGTTTTCTGTATTAACGCTTACAAGTTCTGCAATTTCTTTTGTGTCTTCGTCTGCTGTTGGATCGCCCTTTTTAGTTGTGTCGTTGATGATGTTTGAACTGCGGACAATTTCGCTCAGTCTGTTCTGTGTAATTACAGTACGGGTAGAAGAATCGATAATGTCTGAAAGTTTGTTGTATGCATTGTTCAGAGTTGTAAAGTTCTGGTAGAACTTTTCAGGATCTGTGATTCTCCAGCGCGAAGTAGTGTCAACGATGATGAACTGGTTTTCTTTTGTTGGGATACGCTGAGGATCTCCGTCCAGGGAAAGGACCAGTTTCGGATAAGTAGTTACCTGATCAATGAAAGGAACTTTTACGTAAAGTCCTGCTTCTGTGTGAGTTGAAACGATGCTTCCGAAGCGTGTTACAACTACCTGATTTCCTTCATTTACAATGTAAAGCGGACCCATGAAGAGGAAAATAATGAGAAGGAGTGCGATTGTTACAAGTCCTGATACGAACTTTTTCATAGTCTTTGCCATTAGTTTGCACCTCCCAGTGTTTTTACAGGAAGAACATTCTTGAGTTCACTGTCAATGATTTCAGGTTTGTTTTCGCCTGTAAGGATTTCTTCCATAGTTTCAAGATAGATACGTTCTTTTGTTGCTTTTGGAGAACGTTTGTATTCTTCGTAAACTGCATTGAAACGGGCAACGTCACCCTTTGCCATGTTTACGCGTTCTGCAGCATAACCTTCGGCCTGCTGGATAAGGCGGTCTGCTTCACCCTGGGCTCTTGGTACTTCTGCATTGTATGATTCTTTTCCTTCGTTGATGAAACGGTTCATATCCTGGATAGCCTTGTTTACGTCTTCAAAGGCTGCCTGTACACCTGCCGGTGGAACGATGTTCTGAAGCTTTACTGCAATTACGTTGATGCCGAGTCCCAGGTTCCTGAAGTTGTCATTCATCATGTCCAGGGCCTTTGTTTCAATGTCTGCACGGTCAGGTCCCATTACGCTTAAAATTGCACGGTCCCCAACCAGCTCGTTGATTACAGAGCGGGAAATATCGCGGATTGTCTGTTTCTTTTCGTATACACCGAAGAGCCACTGTTTTGGGTCCACGATGCGATACTGGATGATCCATTCAACATCAACAATGTTCAGGTCACCTGTAAGCATTGAAGATTCATCTGTAATGTTGTTCCTGTATTCACTGTCACGGCCGGCTTTGATTGTCTTGAAGCCGAACTGTTCAGTCTGAACAACTTTTACCGGAACGTTGTAGCTTTTATCGATTCCGAAAGGAAGCTTGAACTGAAGTCCGGCGTCGGTAGTCGTAAGATATTTTCCAAGGCGTGTAACAACAGCCTGTTCAGTTTCATCTACAACATAGAAGCACGAAAAACTTGCTGCTACTGCAACAAGAATGATGATAAGCCCGATCCATGTGGACGGTTTTGCCAGAAAAAATCTGCGTCTGGCTCTAGCAGGTTTTACTTTTGGTTCATCTGCCATAAGGAACTCCCCCTTAAAAAGTTTTGTTCTTTAAAGATAGAAAAAAGCAGGGGAAAAAACAAGAATATTAGAGATTTTCTTGCCAAAAACGGGGAATTTACCTTTGGAATGGAAGGATTTTTGACTTATACTATGTATATGGAGAAAAAATACAAAATAATCATCAGGATTAACATAATTCTTCTTGCAGTATGTGCTTTCCTGATTCTGGGTTTATTCAGCATAAGGAAAATAAGCAGCGTAAAGAAAGATACCCGCCGCGCTCTTATTGAACGGCAGCTTATGGAATGCAGCGAGCTTGTTACAATCAAATACAATTATTCCGATGTAATCACCATCAAGAAATCTTCGCTCTTTGCAAAAAGCTATTCACTGGTAAAGTATTCCGGCGTAATCAGGGCAGGGATTCCGGATCCCCAGTATGCAGAATTCCGCTTTCAGGGAAAAACAATCGAAGTGATTCTTCCGGAAGCAAAGGTTCTTGGAAATGAAATAGTTTCCCAGGAAGTCTTTGACGAACAGCAGAGCATCTTTGTTCCTATACGTACTCAGGAAGTCTTTGACGAAATTGAAGTGTCGCGTTCTCTTATGGAAGAAGCAGCAGTAAACGAAGGTCTTTTGAAAGAAGCCCGGGCTCATGCAGAAAGTCTTTTAAGGACTGTTCTGCATTCTGCCGGTTTTGAATCAGTTATTTTTTATTAAAGACGGCTGAGGGATACAAGCTCAAAGTTTGCATCCAGAAGTGCGTTGATCAGAAGGTCAATGTTGTCCCACAGGTATTCAGGGCGCCCGCCCTGGGAAATACCTACAGTTACAGGAATAGTTCCTCCACCTGTTGACATGACCATGCTTACGTATTCATCAATAAGCACTGCAGGACTAACATATTCTTTGCCTTCCCCGATCTGTTCGATTGTTACGTTGTCGGAATGGAGGTGCATTGAATTGATGTATTCGTAGCCTGCGTCTTTTCCAGCCTCAACAATATCCTGGTTGCTCTGGTAGTAAGGAGCATGCCAGTAAAGTGAAAGTTCTTTTCCTGTGCACTGGTAGAATTCGTCTTCGTTTCTTCCAAGACCGCGGGAAATAAAATCGGCGTCCATAATGAACTGGTTGTCGGTAAGATTTGTTTCCGTAAAGAACAGGGATGCACATTCAAAATTGTTCAGTGCAATCTGCTTTGTCTGGGAAGGGTAGCGTCTTATGAATTCTCCGTTCAGAAAGAAGGTGCCCGGAATATTAAATCTGTTGAGTGACGAAATGATTTTTGGAAGACCGTCGGCATTGTCGTAGGCGTCAAAAATCAGGGCCACTTTCTGCTTTGGAAGAGCTTTCTTTGTAGTGGAAGCGTAGAGAGCTTTTGTTACGTTCTTCTTTGTAAGTGTTCTTACGTAGAGTGAGTTTTCGAAAAGCTGGTTCGGAGTAGTTCCAAGGTAAACCCTGAACTTTCCGTTCTGGGCCTGAGGTTTGTATTCGTTTGTGTTGTCGGTCTGGGCCCACTTTCCGGTAAGGGAACCGAATATGTAACGCTTTCCGTTTTTTCCTTCAGCAATGATTCCGGTTCCGTTATCCCAGAAAATATTTTCTGCAGAAGAAAGAGTAATTACTTCTGCTCTGTCGGCAATAATGTTCCAGCGGCGGATAGTACATTCTCCGCCAATAAAAATGGAGTTGTAGCTTTCCCAGGTAATACCAAGAATCTTTTCACCTGAAAGCTGTGCCACTCTTTCCCATGTGTTGATGTCGTAAACGTAAACTGTGTTTCCAGCAAAGAAGGCAACCTTGCCCTTGTCGGGAGAAATGGCAGGGCGTCCTGAATCTTCAATTACAAGGATTTCCTTTGAGGTGGCACCAAGCTTGAATACAGAGCCGTGAACTTTTACTGAATCGTAAGGAAGTTTTTCAAGCCAAAGAACAGGTTCTCCCTTTCTGTCCCAGAATACTGAATAGTCGGCAAGGGAAGCCTTTGAGTCTGTGTAAGGCTTTGAGTAGAGAATGTCCATGTAATCACAGGAATTCACAAGAGTCTTGAAGTAAGTAAAGTTCTTTTTGTCCTGTGCCAGCACAAGGCCGGTAGCTTCAGGGTTCACCGAAAATTTATCGTGGGCCGGAATGAACTGGAACGGAAGGCGTCCGATGGCAGTTCCCTGACCGATAATCCCTGAGTAAAGCCCGGTTGTGTAAAGTTCACGGGAATTGATTTTGTAGACGATGTAGTCATCAATGTAGATGAGCGCTTTTTCAGAAGCCCATTCCACCGAACTGATAGTTCCGCGTCCGATTCTGCGGAAACGTTCTTCAACTTCCACGTTTCTGTAAAGAGCATCCGGGGAGCAGAAGTAAACCGTTCCGTTTTTTTCGTAGAGAAGAATGGATCCGTCAGGAGACCATTTTACAGGAACGGAGTTGTAGTCAAACAGGATGTTTTCGCCAAGCTCTATACGTTTTTCTGTTGAAACGCTTTCAAGAATGAGACGCCCGCTGGAAATGCCGGTCTTTTCTATATAGCAGATCCATTTTCCGTCCTCGCTTGGAGCGTATGGAGTTGTAACGCCTGCATTAAGAGGAATGTCTTCCACTTTCTTGATCCAGCTTACAGTGTCGGTAGCAGTGTAGTAACGTGCAGTACCATAGCGGTTACGGATCTGCAGGACTTTTTTGTCCATAAGGGAAAGCAGTTCCATCTGTTCAGGGTAGCAGGAAATCATCTGCTTCTGCACTTTGGAACCTTCCTTGAGCATGGAGTAGAATGCGGAACTGTAGGAATGGGATCCTGTGGTTTCGTAGTTTACTGTATATACGATTTCGTTCTTGTCGTTTATATCCGGTGTTCCAAATGAAATTTTTGCAAAACACGGTAAAAGACAAAAAGCCGCAGTAACTGCAGCTAAAAGTTTTTTCATTTGTGCATCTCCGCGCTTAATACCAGAACCGAAAGTTCCCTTTCAAGATCATCAATTCTCTGACCGATTTCTTCCATCTGGTTCATACGTTCCATGAGCTTTTTGTCACGGTTGTTCTCCTGGAAGATTTCAGCTGCCGATTCGTCAGTTGTCTTTGAAACCTTTGAGTTTCCGCACCACGGACAGAACGGGAAACTTTTGTCTGTTGTTCTTCCGCAGCATCCGCAAATTGACATGTTTGACATATTTATATCCTCTTCTTGAAATTCTATTTAAGTACCGACATTGGATTGACCGGTGTTCCTTTTTTGTAAACTGTAAAGTGCAGGTGAGGTCCTGTTGAATAGCCTGTAGAACCAACCAGTCCGATTCTTGTTCCCTGTGTTACCCACTGGTTCTTTGTGGCAATTGTTTTTGACATGTGGGCGTACAGTGTCTGGTAACCGTTTCCGTGGTCAATGATTATGTGCTTTCCGTAAAGCCATGTTTCCCCAACGTAAATAACTTTTCCGCTCATTGAAGCATAAATCGGAGTGCCTGTAGGGCAGGCGTAATCCTGGCCTTTGTGGTAAGACGCTTTTCCGGAGAAAGGATCTTTTCGGGCACCGAAAGGAGACGAAAGTCTGTATGCGGAACGGATAGGGCAGATGAACTGGTCGCCCATGGCAAGACTCAGAGTTTTCTGGTCAAGCTTTGCACCAGGCAGGAAGATTACCTGGCCCGGGTGAAGGGTTTCCGAAGCCAGATCATTTACATCCAGAAGTGTTTCTACAGAAATTCCGTTTCTTGATGCAATTGTGCCGATAGCTTCGCCTGACTTTACTGTATACATGATTCCGTCCATTGAAGGAATCTTCAGTTTCTGGCCGGCTCCGATTGTGCGTACGTTACCGATGTCATTTATGGAAATCAGTGTGGAAATGTTTGTAAGACCGAATTTTTTTGCGATTCCCGAAATAGTATCGCCGCTTTTTACCTTGTAAGTCTGGAAAGATACAGGTTCCGAAAGGATTGCGTTGATGCTCATGGAAGTATCAGAAAGGTCACCGAATTCGTTGATGTCAGAATAGTTTTCAATGGCAAAGTCGGCCATCATTTTGTCCAGTCTGGCAATTTCTGCTTCCTGCAGTTCATTCAGTTCCAGTGGAGAAGTGTGGCTCTGAGAAAAATCAAGAATCTTAAGGGCAGCAGTTGTAAGAAGTGCTGTTCCTGTAAGAGCTGCAAGAACAATAAGGAGTTTCTTGCCGTTATTTTTTATGCTGCCCGTAAAATCTGAAACCAGGCTTCCTGTTCTGATAAGGAAAGAACGGAAAGAAAACACTTCTCTGGTGTCAAAAGTGCGGATTCTTGTCTCTTTCTGAGGCAGTTTGAAATTCAGGCGGATATTTCTGCGCTGTTTTGAGTCATAATCAACGAAATTGTATACTTCCATATTCTGATAATCGGAGAAAAATAGGGCGGGATTTAGGATTTTTGTTCAGAAATGAAGGTGTTATATATAGAAGAATGCTTGAAAAAGCACCGAAACAGGAAGTATAATTAACAAATCAATGGGTGTGGGGAAAATCCTTGAATACATTTTACAGAAATAAGCGGTTAATTCTCGTCCTTATATTCACTTGTCTCCTTGTAGGCGCTGTTATTGTTAGATACGGAAGACTGGCATTTGCCCCGGTTTCTGCCTCAGTAGCAGTGCGCCCGGAAGATTCCCGCGGCTCAATCGTTGACCGTAACGGTGTTCCTCTTGCCGTAGAAACCACGTTTTACGAC
The DNA here is from genome assembly GCA_045617385.1 of Treponema sp. Lineage (GTDB taxonomy): Bacteria > Spirochaetota > Spirochaetia > Treponematales > Treponemataceae > Treponema_D. The sequence continues at coordinate 18,283 of JAZLIM010000044.1, read as the reverse complement.
ATCGGTGTAAATCCTCAGAAAGTACGTGACATAGCGGCTTTTGCTTCAGACATTGCTCCGTGCATCGGACTGAATCCCCGTGATATTGTAAATACAATCGAAAATGCGGACGGTGCCCGCTTTATTTACCTCAAAAAGAAGATCGACTCCACACAGTACGCTGAACTTAAATCGGTAATCGACGAAAACAACTACAATTACGTTACTGCCGACAAAGTTCCGGGCCGTGTTTATCCGAACCACACGCTGGCTTCTCACCTTATCGGTTACATGGGAAAATCGGGCGACGGTCTTTCGGGAATGGAATATTCCCAGAACGACATTCTTTCTTCTGCAGTGGACGGCGATATCCTCCGTACTGAAAAAAATATTTTCCTTACAATCGATTCGGGGCTCCAGTACAAGCTGGAACAGATTGCCTTCGAAAGCATGAAGGAAACCCGGGCTGCTAGCATGATGATGCTGGCTGTTAATTCAAACAACGGGGAAATCCTTACATATATCAGCCTTCCTGAAGCCGACCTGAATGACTACAGCTCTTCCACCGTGGAACAACAGTTTGACCATATCCGTATGGAAGCATACGAACCGGGTTCTGTATTCAAGATTTTTACGGTTTCCATCCTTTATGACGAAGGGCGCATCAAGCAGAACGACGGCTTCCTTTGCGACGGAATGTACGAATACAGAATTCCGGGCGGAGAAGCAATCCGCATCAAGTGTCTTGAAAAACACGGCTGGCTTACCCCGCGAGACGCAATCAGTCTTTCCTGTAACGATGCCATCGGCCAGATTTCCGACAGAATCTCGGAAGATGAATTCATTGCAAAAATCCGACAGCTTGGCTTCGGGCAGAAAACGGGCATTGAACTTTCGGGCGAAACTCCTGCTATCGTAAAAGACACCTCTTCACGTTCCTGGTCGGCCCGCTCAAAACCTACAATCGCAATCGGGCAGGAAATCACTGTTTCTGCCCTGCAGATGGTACAGGCCGCCACCGCTATTGCAAACGGAGGCGTTCCTCTGCAGCTTACAGCCATCAAGCGTATTACAAACAAAGACGGAACAGTCTATTACGAACATACACCACAGCCAAAGGAACGAGTCTTCAAAAAATCTACAGCAGACTACGTTCTCAGCTGTATGGAAACCACCTCTCTTAAGGGAAACGGAACCCGTGCAAATATCTCGGATATTTCCATCGGAACAAAAACGGGAACTGCCCAGATGGCCGATAAAGAAAAGGGCGGCTATTCAGATACAGATTTTATTTCCAGCTGTATCGGTATTTTCCCTACAGAAGATCCTGAAATCATTCTTTACGTTGTAATCGAAAAAGCAAAAGGGGAAACCTACGGCGGACGTATTGCCGCTCCTGTAATCCAGAAAGCTGCAAACACAATCATTGACCATCTTGGAATGAGCCGCGGTGGAGCTGCTTCCCTTGAACATAACGGGCGCATTACAATCCAGAACGGAGCAAGCGTTACAATCGGCGATACAGTTCCTGATTTTACCGGAATGAACAAACGTGAGCTTGCACCGATTTTAGGCCGTTCCGATATCAGAGTGAATATAAACGGAAGCGGATGGGTTAAGAGCCAGAATCCTGAACCGGGAACTCCAGTTACGGAGAACATGACAATTGAACTCAATCTGGAATAAAAACAAAGACGCCTTTCAGAAACGTTTTCCGTCTCTCTACGATTTATATAAAAACCAGATAGATTTTATTTCTTCTTCTTTTGAAAAAACTGATGATGCTTCCATTTCCGAAGTCATAGAAAAACTTTTTTCTTTCTGGCATGTTGAAAAAGCAAAAGACGGTGAGTGGACCGCAAGCGAAAACGGAATCTGGCTTCATTCAAAATACAGACCTGGAAACGGGCGCTGCACGGTTCAAAATCCTGATTCTGAACCGTTTGAATCAAACGTAAAAGTTTTTCTTGGCGCAGGACTTGGTTACGAACTCCGGAACTTCTGTAAAGAACAATCAGAGAACGGGGTGATTCTTCTGGAACCTGACCCGGCCCGTTTTTTTGCAGCCCTCTGCCTTTGTGACTGGTCTCCTGTTTTTCAGGTGGAAAAACTTGTGGTGGCCTTAAGCTGCCCCATCGATCAGATTATTCCTCTTTGCGAAAGTCTTTCAGATTCCAAAAAAGGGGGAAGTGAATTTTCCTATGTTCTGAACCCGCCTTTTGTAAAACATGATGAAGCTTATTTTCTTACTGTAAAGAATCTTCTGGACCGGAATATTCAGAAAAACAGAATCAACCGGAATACGCTTAAAAAATTCGGAAAGCTCTGGGAACGGAATGCCAGGCTAAACGCAAAGTATGCTGAATCCTGTGAAGGCGTGGAAACTATCCGTAATGCTTTCAAAGAGGATCCCCGCCCGTGGCTTCTTCTTGCAGCCGGGCCAAGCCTTGAAAAAGTTCTTCCCGATCTGAAAAAACTTAAGGAAAAATATGTAACAATCTGCGTGGATACTGCCCTTAAGGCAGTTCTGAAGGGGGGAGTGGAACCTGATTTTATTGTACTGACGGATCCACAGTTCTGGGCTTACATGCACATAGCAGGCCTGAAATCGCCTTCAAGTATTCTGCTTGCGGATGCAGTTTCTTACCCTGCAGTGTTCCGTTTTCCGTGCAAAAAAATCCTTATGAGCTATTCGCCGTTTCCGCTTAAGGAAGAATACAAGAAGCTTTATGAAAAGAAGGGAAGCCTTGAATCTGGCGGTTCAGTTGCAACAGTTGCCTGGAGCTTTGCCGTTATGGCAGGTGCAAAAAAAATCTGTACAGCGGGGCTGGATCTTTCGTTCCCCAAAAAGCAGACTCACATAAAGGGAAGTACATTCGAACAGGCAGTTCATCGTGTTTCCACAAAAATTTCTTCCGGGGAACGGCGCACTTCCGACATCCTCTTTGGTGCCGACATTACAGTTGCAAAAGATTATAACGGAAACGATGTCCTTACCGATTCCCGCATGAAAATGTTTGCCTGGTGGTTTGAAAGCAAGATCGCTTCAACCCCGGGAGTAGAAACCTGTACTCTTTGCCCTGAAAGCATGGTGATTCCGGGCGTGAGAGTGGAGAAAATTATTCTGTGATATTAAGTGTGATTGTTCTTGAAGCTGTTTCTTCTTTATCAGTTTCTGAATTATAAAAATCCGCAATCAGTGTGATTTCGTAGCTTCCTGTATCAAGGTCATCAGTAGAACGTGAATATAAATACCCATGGAGAGTTTCATCGAAATCTAAATCCTTCAGATCCAATTCATCTCCGTCAGTTTTCTTAAGTTTCAGTTTAACGGAATCTTCTTCTTCCTTGTTTTTGTATCTGAAGCCATCAGGCAGAATTATTATTTTCAAAACGCCGCCTTTTGCAAAGCTGATTGTATCAGATTCAAGTATTGTTGCATCTGCTTCATCGGTTCCGTATTTGATTGAAACATCATCTCCATCTAGAGGATACTGAATGAAATCCCTGTAATGAGCATAAAGATTTACGTTCTGGAATCCTGAATATTCGGTATCATTTTCAATATCGAATTTTGTTCCTGTTCCCGATTCAGACCAGAAATCGAATCCTTTAGATTCGGCATCATTAATGTCTGTTGGGGACGGAACTTTCCAATGATGATTATTGGAAACAGAACCGTAATAGCAGAAATTCCGTGATATGTTTCCGGTTCCCGTTCCAAAGAATTCTGTTTGTGTAATTCCGCCCTGAAGATTATAGGTAATGCGGTAAAGGTTGATGTTTTCTATTTTTGTACTTTCCCAGGATTCATCTGAAGTACCTGTTCTGTTATTTGCCCGGAGCTGGGCTGAAAGTTTTTTACCCAGAGGAAGCCATAAAGTAATTGAAGTATCTGAAGCATTAAGCCCGCCATCCTTGTACAGAATGGTATTGAGATTTTTTGTAGTATAAGTTTTGTAAAGTTTATTTTCTCCTTCATCCCAAAGCCTGAGTTCGTATTCTGTAGCGGTGGTTCCGGTTTCAGGAACTTCCCATTTAAAGGTTCCTGTGTAGTAATCACTCTGATCACTTGGAGTTGAGCCAATTTCGAATGCAAAATTTTCTGGGCTTGCCGGTTTTTCGTTGATCAGTTTTGGAATAAAAAGTTCCTTTTCTATAGAACGTCCCGGGTAAACATGAATCTGGTCAGTCCAGATCCATTCGGTCTTTTTTGAATCATATAAAGTGAGCTTGAATGTATAGGAGCCCGGTTCTATTGAAAGCTCTGCACCTTCCCCATCCTGGGGAGCATATAAGAATGAGTTACTTTCTTTAGTTAAAATCTGTTCTGTGTTTTCTAACGGCTTTCCGGTTTTTATGTAATTAATTGAAACTTTTGCTTCAATTCCATCAGGAAGAGTCCAGCCGTCGGGAGTCAGTTTAAGATTTATTTTACCATTTGTTGTCAGTCCTGCATCGGAGAGAATGAAATTTGAATCCATTGAGGTATTCTGAGTGTCCATAAGACAGCTTCCCCACAAAAGGGCAGTAGAGGCAACCTGACGGTTTTTTACAGTATCCTGAGTGAAGGTACTGCCTTTACTTACGGCTGCCAGTGTCATTGTCCATATACCTTTTGGTACGTTGAATTGAAATGTTCCTGAACTTCCGTCTACTGAAGGTTCAAGGTAAATCTTTTCCGGACCAAAAATGCTGCTTACGTCATTCTGACCTTTCTGTCCGTAGATATAAAAGTCATATTCGGTGGAAGTCATTGTAGGACGAATTAAACGCGCACCCTGCTGTGACGAATGCACTTCTTCTGAGTTCTGAAGAATTGCACGATAATTTGCAAGAATACCTCTTACAGCAATGTAGTCTGAAAAAGATGCAGAGTCTTCTCTGAATACGGCTACATTTCCCAGAAACTGGGAGCAGGCCGAAAAGAGAACTGCTGAAAAAAGTATTAATAATGCGCGTTTTAATTTCATCATATTAACTCTCCATACCGGAAGGGGAGAACCCCTTCCGGTTCAAGTTTCGGGAAGAACCCGAAACTTGAATCAAAATTAGCGTACATACAGTACAACTGGCATTGTTTCGATAAGTGTTGAGTTTGGAACTCCAACTTCAATCAGAACATTGTAGTACTGTCCCTGTACACAGTCAGAAACGTCAGTGTAGATGACTGTAGGTTCACCTCTACCTGCCATGTTAGATTCGCCCATTGTAACTGTTGAACCTGATCCGTCAGAGCGGTTGATGATTACTCTGGCGTAACGGTAGTTCCATGTTGAATCAGTTGTAGCTTCCGGCAGTGTGATTGACCACTTGATCATACCGTAGTCTTTTCCGTATACCGGGTGGTATTCAGCTGTATATGCACCGTTACCGTTTTTGTCAGTAATTGTTGTACCGCCTGGAACAGCAGGTGTTCCAGGATTATCACCCTCACCAGGAACAGCATCTGTGCCTTTTTTATATTCAGGGTATGCAGGAGCATCAGCATCACTGATTACAGTCTTATCACTCTTAAGAACCTGGTAGCGTACCCATGTCGGGTCCAGGGCGTAGTCAGTAATCATATTCCATGTGAATTCTTTTGAGTACTGTGCCCACAGAGTAAGGTTTTCGTAACCTTCGTAAGTGATCATGTCTGCAGGGGCTACAGCTGTTGTTTCTACTGTTGGTGGGTCAACGGAAATTGTAACCCATCCAGAAGATTCATTTGATGCATCGGCAGCTTTGTTGTATTCATGTATTGTCTGAACACGCTGAGTACCGTTATAGAGTTTCTTTGTAAGAGTTCTGTCTCTCTTTTTTGCATAAGAACTACCACTTGGTGCGTCACCTACAGTTCCTGGCACATTAGTCTGCTTTGTAGGCTTTGAGATGTAGTAATCACGGGCATTTGATTCAGGACCGTCTTTCCACCCTGTAACCTTTACGCCGCCTCTTGCAAGACCTTTGTCAGTTTCCCCTTTGAAGAAGTTCTGGAACACAGTTCCACCTACAACTGCAGGTGTCTCACCTTCGCCAGCCACAGCTTTTACCTGAGGTCCGAAGATCTCAACGTAATTACCCTGGAGTTTAGTATCTTCTGGATCCTTACCGTTATTCAGCATGTACTTAACAGAGTAGTTGTTGATTGTTTTTCCACGGAAAGCAACACCAGAAAGAGTAGGGGTTCCTGATGTTCCAACACCAGTATGACCTTCTACTGGTTCAAGTTTACAGTATGTCCATGGTGATCTGTCGGTGTCGTTTACTGCGGCAATACGTGCAATGTATTCTTTTCCAAGTTCCAGGAAGAGAGTAATTGATGTGTTGTTTGCAATAAGAGAACCATCTACGTATGTAGGAAGAATATCGAATACTCTTGCACCATATACGTTTACGTTAGGATTCTTATCGGTAGCATTGAAGTCTGCTGTTTCTTTTGTCTTCAGTTTCCAGTCAAGTAATTTGTTTGCATCATCTTTACCTTCGTACTGGTATTTCTTTTTTGCATCCAGATCAAGTTCTACTTTTGTGTAGGTAACGTAAGGAGCTGATTTCGGATCAGCTGGGGTTGTAAGTTTCCAGTATTTATTAGCATCATCTGCATCATCTGCGGCATCACTTGCAGGTGGAGTAAGTGCTTTTTCAATTTCTTCCGGCTTAATTCCGCTTACGTCTGCCACCTGAAGCTCAAAATGAGTTTCGTTGTCAATTGCTTTTCCGTCTGAAGCCCAGTCTGCCCAGTCAAAGATAACCTGGTACAGGCGGCCTGCATCATCAGTTTTTGGCTGGTATTTGAATGGATCAGCAGCATCATGATCAGCAACTGCTTTTACAGAAGCATAAAGGTATTCTGGAGCCTTTGGAGCATCCATAATAAGGCGGCTTACGTAAACTGTCTTGTCTACTGTGTCACCTGGGAAAATCATGATACGGTCGTTCCAAGTCCATTTCTTTTTTGTGCTTGTGTTTTCAAAAGTAAGAACAAAAGAGTATGTACCAGGATCAAGTTCTACTAATTTACTGTCCTTTGATACATCATAAACAGCGTATTCTGTTCCAGCTAGAATTGTTTTCTGATTTTCTGCTTTTGTTTCACAAGTTTTGTCGTCAGTTCCAACAGCTGCTTTGAAAGTAATTGCATGTTCAGTAGATTTTCCACTTTCATATTCAATTGCCTTTCCGGTTTTCAGGTCGTAAATACCGGCTGTTGCTTTAACTTTTGGATCTGCTGCAGTCGGCTTATCAAGAGAAGTCCATCCGTCAAGAATGATTGTGAACTTAACTGTACCTTTTGTTGAAAGTCCTTCTGGGCTCAGAACAAAGTTTACGTTTGGAACAGTTGAACCTGTAAGGTCTACGTAAGATCTTCCTTTCAGAAGAGCTTTGTCTGCAAGACCAGCCTTACATTCTTCACGAGTTGGAGTTTGTGTTTCTGTTGCAGCATCACCTTCACCAGTTGTTGCTGGCAGTGCTACCAGAGTCAGGTTCCATACACCTGTAGGTACTGAACACTGGAAAGAACCACCTGTTCCAAAGAGTTCACCTGTAAGGTCGTAAGGACCACAGAATGCAGCTCCGTTTTCACCAAACAGGTAGATTTTATAATCTTCTGCGGCGAGGGCAGGGGCAATTGTACGGGCATTAGCTGCTACTCTTTCCGGTTCATTCTTGTAGATTGTATCAAGAATTACTTCCGAATAGTTTGTAACGTTTACATTGATTTTTGCGTAAACAGGATTTGTTGGTGGGCGGGTTTCAATGTCGGCACCGCCAAAAAGTCCGTTACTACATGCTGCAAGAAGAGCTGTGAGAATTACTACAGCAACACCTGCAAAAAGTTTGCTTCTAGTTTTCATAGAAGGCCTCCTAAATATAGTTTCAGGATAAGTGTTTTGTTTAAGACTACAACGTAGTCTTTGTTTCAAAGTTTAGTTATTCATCCTCCTTTATCGTTTCCAGATAATATTGGTCGTATACAACCAGTTGGGCTACGTCCGTGTAAACCTTTCCTTCTTTGTCACGAACCTGGAGCATAAGCTCGTAAGTTTCCGGAACAAGTCCCGGAACTTCAGGTACATATAAAGAAAAGCTCTGGTCGTATCGAACAACTTCAGGAGGAAGTGCAAACTCGGTTCTTTCAACCTCATCTGCTCCGACCCAGGTTGCAGTCTCTGTTTTTTTCAGAGAATACAACGTCCACCAATAGTATTCGGCTTCAGGCGCTGACAACGCTAATCCCATTCGGGTACCAACGTAGTAGTGCGAGAAGAGCATCGACGTTTCTTCAAAACCTTCGTCACCGGGTTTCAAAGTGCTGTCATATTCTTCCTGCTGTGCCTTGAAATGCTGGTTGGTATTTTCCAGCATTCCCCGAACATTATTCTGACATGAAGAAAGCGTTAGACCGCCTGCTATGCTTAAAAGCATGTAGAGCAGGAAGTAAAGCTTCCCGATCCGCTTAATCAGTTTTTTCATTTTTTGCCCACCTTTATTCGCCATCCGACACCGGCACTGACGCTCGGGCCAAGCCGGTAATCATAAAGGCCGCCTGCAAAAACCAGAAGCTGCTTCCAGCACATGCCGGCCTGCAGTTCAACTGAGAAAGACGGATATAAATCTTTAGAGCCGTAATTCGGGAAGTGCATGGTGTAGAACATTACACCAGGCTGTATTTCCACAAAGAACGCCACGTCCTGCGTAAACGGTTTGAAGAACACACCGAATGGCGCCGTTGCTCCAAGACCGAGGATATACGGATTATGAACGGTTCGACCTGTATTAAGGTCAACGTATGCGTAAGGGAAGCTAGGTTCCGGAATGGAAATGCTTCCTTTTACAAAACCGCCGAAGTAGAACGGCGAAATCAGGCCGCCGTTCAGATAACCAACAGTCGGGGCCAGTGTAACCATGAACGGATCATCCGGTTTTGAAATGTCCAGACGAATATCAATGTTATGGCGCCCGATACTTGAATCTACAGAGTTTCCTTCACCGGCACTGCTTCCCGCCGGGGTAGAGAAGGTACCATGAGCCAGACGAGGCTGCTTTGCTCCCGGGAACAGAAGTACCTGCTCGATTTCAAGAAGGAATACAAAGCCGTCTTTGTGACCTACAAGAACTTTGTCTCCTTCTCTGTTGAATTTAAAGCTTGTTACAGGGCTGTTAGAAAAATACGGTACGTAACCGATTTCGCGGCCCGATTCAATATCGTAAAGTCCGATGTGACTGTTTTTGTAAAGGGCGTAAAGAACTTTTCCGTCTTCCGAAATACTGAAAGTTTTCATTGGCTTTGAGATGTTGATTTCACTTTCAGTTACGCCGTCAATTGTACGGAATACCACCTTTGTAGGAGATTCCGCGTGAGCAATCAGGTTTGTATCAGGTGTAAAGCAGATAGGCAGCTTGCTCTTTTTTGAACCGTAAAGGGCATGAAGCATCTGGCGGGTGCGAACATCCCAGATGAAGATCATGCCGTCTGTTGCGGCACTTGCAAGAAGATCTGAGTCTGAACTGAATGTAACGGAATATACCTGGCCCGTATGGCCGCGGAGTATTTCACTATACGCGGTCTGAGTCAGGTAAAGCTGCTGTGCCAGGTGAACTTCGCCGTTATCCATACCAAGAGCAGCATTGTCTCCCGTGCGGCTGAAGGCGGAACACCTTACGCGTTTTGCGTTGTATTTTCGTTTTATGTACTGGTCAGAAAGAGGGAACCGCCTGATTGTGAGAACGTTTGAATCTGTGAGCGTCTGAATTTCTTTTGCCCCGTCTTTTGTGTTCCAGGCAAACTCTGCCGAAACAATTTTACCTTCAGGTGACACGATCTCTTCAATGAATTTGGTTTCCGGTTCCATGTACCAGGATTCCTTTGCTGTAACCGCGAAGAAAGTGTCGTCTATGTTCCATCCAAGACGGGTTACAGGGCTCCTGAGGTCCATGATCGGGGTAGGATAGAATTTTATTTCTTCCATCGGTTCCAGATCAAAGCTGAAGGCCTTAAAAATAACGAGAAAAATGAATTGTAAGCTCCAAAAAAGGCGTTTATTCATAAAATTTCATAAAAAAACACTCTCCCGGAACTTATTATCGGCAGATTTTGCATGAAACTTTATGAAAATAACCTTAGTGAAAATTTTGTTATATGGGCGAAATTAAAGAAAACTGACTCATTTTTGTTATATTTCCCAAGAAAAAGAGCATTTTGTCTTTCAGAAAATGGGTCCCAGCAACGCGAAACGAGCCAGAAGCGGCGTAGGTCCTCACTTCGTTGCGGGACGCCGCTTAGGCTCGTTTCGCTGCGTCCCATTTTCTGAGTTCCTCGAAGTCTTTTTATGGGAATTTAACCTTGAGTCAGTTTGCTTTAATTTCTGAGGCAGAAGGAAGAAGGCGTTCGGGGGGTAAGAGAACTGGAAGCGGGGTGAGTTCTTTACGAAAATGGGTCCCAGCAACGCGAGCTTGTGTCTGCGGAGTCATAAGTCCTCGGTCTTCGACCTGCGGGATGACTCCTGGACACAACTCGCTGCGTCCCATTTTCTGAGTTACCCAAAGTCTTTTTATGGGAATTTATCCTTGAGTCAGTTTTCCTTAATTTCTGAGGCAGATGGAAGAAGGCGTGGGGGGGGAAGAGAACTGGAAGCGGGATGAGTTCTTTCTGAAAATGGGACGCAGCGGATTGTTATTAAAAGGGCATCCCGCAACGAAGTGAGGACTTATGCCCTTTTAGGGGCAATCCGCAATGCTGGGACCCCATTTTCTGAGAGGTACTATTTTGTTCATGTCTCTTTCGAGTGGAAAGCATAAGCGGAAAAAAACGCTGGGTTACAACATGGCGAAAAAGTGAACATATAGAGCGCAGAAAATGGGACGCAGCGGATTGTCATAAAAAGGGCATCCCGCAACGAAGTGAGGACTTATGCCCTTTTAAGGGCAATCCGCAATGCTGGGCCCCATTTTCTGAGAGACTTACTCTTTCCCTCATTTCGATGTTGATGAAACTGAGTTTTTTTTTGAGCTTAAATGTTTTCCACGAGCTCTTCGGGGGTGAGAGAGTAGCGGTTTTGGCCAAGGAGGCGGGCAGTGGTGCCGTGATGCCATACGGCTGTAATGGCGGCGTCAAGCCCGGTATAGCCCTGGGCCAGAAGTGAAGTAACCATTCCGGCAAGCACATCTCCGCTTCCGCCCTTTGAAAGAGACTGTGCGCCTTCAGTGAAGATGTAAGTATTTCCGTCAGATGCAATGAAGGTGTTTGCACCTTTCATGATCAGGGTTATGTTCGAGAATGTTTTAGTAAAGTTCCGGCCCAGTTCCAGCCGGTTTTCCAGTGCTTCCTGTGCCGTGATTTCTTTTTCTGTAATGCCTGTTTTAAAACACAGGGATGCAAGTTCCTTTGGGTGTGGAGTAAGCACTATGCGGGAATCTTCTTTTGCATTCAAAAGTTCCAGAATATCCTCAAGGTTTTCAAGGGCAAAAATATCGGCATCAAGAACGCATGCCGGGTTCTTTGCGTTTTTGAACCAGTAAGTGAATTGTTCAAGACTTTCAGGATTTTTGCCAAGTCCGCTTCCAATCTGAACGGCGGAAGCATTTTTGGGAATGCAGTCCGAAATCATTATTCCAGGACTCACACGGAACTGTTCAATATTCGAGTTGCTGCTTCTTACAAGCGTAGAAAGTCCGGAACCAAAACGGGCAGCAGCCGAAACCGAAAGAATGGCCGCCCCGCTTTTTTCACCTGCAAAAACTGCAGAATGGCCGTATTTCCCTTTATGTGTGTTTCTTGTTTTCCGGAAAGGAAGGGTAACGTCGCTTTCTTCCAGAAGAAAGATATCAGTCTGAAGGTATTTTTCAAAAACGTTTTCAGAAATTCCAAGTTCCGAAAGGATTATTTCTCCGCAGAAATCAACTGCACTGTCGGAATAGAGAACCGCTTTACGGCTTCCCATCGTAACTGTAACATCTGCCCGGAAGGCAAGGGCTGAAGGAATGTCGCAGGCAATACGGAAGCCCGGTGCATCGTTCATAAAAGAAATAACGCGGCTTATGTTTTCCGGAAGCTCGCCGTGGAAGCCGGTTCCAAAGATGCAGTCACAGTAAACAGAAAGTTCACGGTTTTTGAAAAGCTCTTCTTCTGTGATGAAAGGAACTCCAAGCTTTTCACAAACTTTCTTCTGAACAGAACGTTCAGTTCCGGGAATATCGGCAGAAGGGGAAAGATCCAGGAGGAATACCGGAATCTTTCCGTAAAGCATGCGGGCGCAGGCAAAACCGTCTGCACCGTTATTTCCTTTTCCGCATGCAATAATCAGTTTTTCGTAATCACCTGTTCTGTCCCATTCTTCAAGAATTGTTTCACAAAGTTTTCCAGCAGCGTTTTCCATCATTATGAATTCAGGAAAACAAAGAGAAGCTTTTACATTTTTTTCAAGAAGCGCAGGGTTTTCAAAAACAGGTTTCATAAGATTCTAGAAGAAAAGGATTCCAAGAATTCCAACTGGAATCAGGTAAGCTGCAAACCATACAAGCTTTCCTTTACGGATCATTTTCATGAGAAGAGAAAGCGAAATATAACCTACTGCAAATGCAGCGGCACAGCCTGCAATTACAGGAGCAGCCCCGATAGATTCAGAAACTTCACCAATGTCCTTTACTTCAAGAATAAAGGCACCAAGAATAGCAGGGATACTTGCAATAAATGAATATTCACCGGCAGTTTTGCGGTCTACACCTGCAAAAAGAGCACCGGCAATTGTAGAACCGGAACGTGAGATTCCAGGAAGAGTTCCGAATCCCTGCATTACACCGATTACCAGAGACTGAAGCACGCTTACAGGTTTTGGTGAAATATCAACAGGACCGTTTCCCTTGTTCTTTCTGTGAAGGGCTCTCGGGTTCTTTTCTGCCTGGTAAGAAAGAATCAGGAGGAATGAAGTGATAATAAAGCCTGCACATACAGTTTTTACAGGCATTTCAGGAATGAACTTGCTTGAAAGAACGCCAAGGGCTCCTGTAACTACGGTAGTAAGGATTACAGCTATGATTGTTTTCCGTCCGATTTCATCGGAACCGGAAATCATGTCGTCATAATTTGTTTTTGGATCGGCAGGGCGGCGGGCAATCCAGCGGCCAAGAATCTTCAGAAGATTCCAGATCTTCTTCCAGAAATAAAGACAAACTGCAAAAAGTGTTGCCAGATGCAGGAAAACGTCAAAGAGGAGAGGGACTTCTTCCAGTCCGAAAAGTGTCTGAGTTACCTGAAGGTGCCCTGATGATGAAATTGGCAGGAACTCAGCAAGCCCCTGCAGCATACCTAATAAAATACCTTGAAATACTGTCATGATTTAATTTTAATCCAAATGCAATAAATGTAAAAGCGTAAAAAAAAAGGATCGCTCTCCGCAAAGCGGTGAACGATCCCAATATAATGGAAAGTTCCGGACAACTGTTCTACAACGCACGAACAGCGCCAAAACGAAGGCACTTTGCCACAGCTTTTGGCTGCGGCACATCGTTTTGGGCTTAGCCCTTTACACTTCCCAGTGCTACACCGGCGATAATATATTTTGACAGGAGGAAATATACTACGAACAGTGGAAGTACCGTAAGTGTGAGTCCGAGGTAAATAGAACCGAACTCTGTTTTGTAGATATCACCACGGAGCAGTGATACCATCATTGGCATTGTGTACAGGTTTGAATCTGTAAGGATAACCTGTGGCAGGAACAGTTCGTTCCACTTAGAAACGAAACTGAAGATTGCCTGTGTTGCAATAGCCGGTTTCATGATTGGCAGAGCGATTACATTGAAAGTGAAGAATTCTTTTGCACCGTCAATACGTGCTGATTCAATGATTTCCAGAGAAAGAGACGGCATCATGTACTGTCTCATGAAGAAAACCATAGAAGGAGCGGCAATGCCAGGAATAATCAATGGAAGGAAGTTGTTTGTAAGTCCAACTTTGTAAATCATCTGGTAGAACCCGATTGTAACGATCTGTGTTGGGATCATCATAACGGCCATGATGAAAGTAAAGAATGGACGGCGAAGTTTCCATGTGTAAACTACAAGTGCGTAAGCTGTCAGAGTAGAGAAGTAAACTGAAAGGCTTGTTGAACATGTAGAAATGATGATTGAGTTCAAGAACCCGCGCATTGGGTTAAAGCTCTTACCAGTCAGAATACGTAAGTTGTTAAGGAAGTATTTTGATGGAATAAGAGAAATAGCTTTCTGCTGGATTTCGTATGTTGAACGGGTTGCGTTAACTACCATCTGAATGAATGGGAACAAACTCAGAATAGTAAGGAAAATGCAGACAAAATAAACGAAAACTTTGAAGATAATATTTTCAGCTGACTTTTTCATTAGTTCTGTCCTCCCTGTTTAGCCAGTTTCTGCTGTTTTTTGTATTCTTTGATACGCTGTTTTTCTGCTTTGTACATTGCAGCTTCGTCTTTATCACTCATAAGGGCGAACATAACTGCAGACAGAATACCGATGATTACGAACATGATCATAGAAGCAGCGGCAGCGCGGTTGAACATGTAAGAACCCTTGAAGGCCTGGTTGTAAATGAATACGCTTGTTGTAAGTGTAGCATTGTCCGGACCAGAGTTCTGCATGAGCAGAGATGGGATATCGTACATCTGGAGACCACCAATGAGGGAAGTAACCAGAGTGAAGAGCATGATTGTCTTCAGGTTTGGAAGAGTAATCTTGAAGAACTTCTGGGCACCGTTTGCACCGTCGATTTCGGCAGCTTCAAAGATGTCCGGACTGATTCCAAGAATACCTGATGTAAGAACGATCATTGTGTAACCGTACCACATCCAGAACTGAATGAATGCAACCAGAAGTCTGGCAGCAAGCTTAGACTGTGGGAAGTCGAACTTTGGATAGCCGAGGCTTTCCAGAAGGTAGTTCACTGGTCCTACAGGATATGCAAACAGCGAAGCAAACAGAATAGCGATTGTTGCTGCTGTGATAATATTCGGCATATAGAAAACAACTTTGAAGAAGCCTTTTCCCTTGATCTTGTTCTGGTCATTTGTGAACCAGGCTGCAAGAACCAGAGCCAGAGTAAGCTGTGGAATGAAGTTGATAATCCACATCATGAAGGTATTCTTCAATGCTACCTGGAAAGATCTGTTCGAAAGAACTGTCTGAAAGTTCTTGAAAAGTGGGGTAGCAAGTGAGAAGTTAGTACTTCCCAATCCTTTAAGATTTGTGAATCCGATATAAGCGGTATAAATAACCGGATAAAGTGTACAGATTAAAAAAGTAATTACGAAAGGAATAGAAAAGATGTAACCGTATCTGGCGTAACTGATTCCTTTGTGTTTTTTTTCTTTGGTTTCCATAAAGGTTTCCTGTCGGATTTGTTTTTTAATTTAAAGTAACCTGCCGTACAGACTGCACGGCAGGTCTTTCAGGATTTCTCCTGTATAGGCTGCCTTTTCAGGCAGCCGGAGCAGAGCAGGGTGCTCTGCGTATCGTCAACTATTCAACGATGATGTCCAGGTTGTCAGCAACGTTCTGTTTGAAGTCTTTGATAGCCTGTGCTTTTGATTTGTTTCCGTTTGCGTATTCGCGAACCTGATCACGCCAGTACTGGTTGATTGTTTCATCGTACTGTGTAACTGTTTTACCGTTTGCGAAAGCGTTAGCTGGAACGAATACATCGAACATGTTCTGTCCACCGAGGAATGGAAGTTCACCGTTAGACTTAGCCATAACTGTTCCAGAAGCAACTGTATCTTTTGTTCCTCCAGGACCATTCATAGTTCCGTTAGCCCACATGTACTGAAGACCTGTTTCAGAGTAGTCAAGAGTTACCCATTCGATAACTTTTGCAACTTCTTTCTTCATTTTTGTGTTCTTGTTAGCGAGGAGGTAAGATCCACCCCAGAAGAATCCGAGTGGTGATTCACAAACTGCCCAGTCACCGTATGATCCTTCACCTGGTTTTGATCCGCCAGAGTTTCCAGCCATAACGTAGTTGATGAGCCAAGCTGGTCCGAAGAATCCGAATGCTGTACCTGTGTCTTTCATATCTGCGAACCAAGCATCCTGCCAGTCGCGTGTATCGTTAGACCAGTCATTGTCTTTGAGCATTTTTGAGTAGTCCATGAATGCTTCACGTTTTGGATCGATGTTGAGTTTTCCGTTGATCATCCAACCTGTGTCAGATGAGTTTTCAACTGCGTGCCAGAGGTCACCGTCACCAGAACAGATTTTGTATCCCTTTGCACGGAGGTCAGCAGCTGCTTTCCAGAATGCATCCAGGTTGTTAGCACCACCACCAATCTTTGCTTTTACAACTTTTGGATCATCTGTTCCCCAAGTTGCTTTTGCAATTGAGCGGCGGTAGATGAAAGCACCACCAGTAGCCTGGTATCCGAGAGCTACGAGGTCTTTTCCGTCACGTGTACCGATATCGATTGTGTACTGTGCGATGTTTGATTCTTTGAGCATCTTGTCAACATCAATACCGAGTGATTTGTAAGAAGCTGCGAAGTTTTTAGCATCTCCCTGAGAGTATTTCAGGATGAATGCACCTTCTGCAACGTAAAGGTCAGGAGCATCTTTCTTTGAAGCAAGAGCCTGGTCGAGAGCTGGCTGGTAAGCACCGTCAGTTGTAGCGATGATTGTTGATTTCATTGTGAAACCACAGTCTGGATGAGTATCAATGTACTTCTGAACCATGTTTGGAACTTCGTCTGTGAAAGCCCAAACATTCAATGTTTTCTTTGCTTTTGGAGCAGCAAAAGCACCCATAATCATTGCTGAAGCAAGGGCTGCAGCGATAATCTTTTTCATAATATCCTCCTACTTTTGGACATTTATAAATTGTTTTTTTTGTGAATTAATGCAGACGGTTGTGCTCCGTTTGCATCACTGTCACATAGTAAAATTGTATGGTGAAATTCTCCAAAAAACATAGGGGAATTCTTTTATAATGGTGATTTTGGATAAGTTAATCGTTATAAATACTAGTATTTTAGTTAGTAAAATTTATTGTTTTGGTATTTCCAGCTTCAGTTACCCTGAAACTGGAGCCGGGATGGAAGCCTGATCAGATAATTCCGCGGGAGCGGAGGAACTCAAGAGATTTTCTCTGATTTTGAAGGGAAGTTTCTATAAGAACAGAAGCATCTGCAAAATGTTTCTGACGGAGTTCTTCAAATCTGTTCCAGTCTGTAACACCTTCACCTAATGCCAGGTGAAGGTCTTTTTTTCCGTCATTGTCATTTATGTGGACGTGTTTAATGTAAGGCCCAAGTTTTTCTGCCCAGATTGAAGTATCGGTCGGAGAAATGGAGGCGTGGGCGTAATCAAGACAGAGTCCGAAATTTCTGATGTCTGACATTTCAGAAGCAAGAGAAGCCAGATTGTCGGGAGAGTAGTCCCACATGTTTTCAATATAGATTTCAAGACCCGGATGCTGGAGGCAGACTTTTGAGAAGAAACTGCGGTTTGTTTCCAGCCAGTGCTTTTCGTATGCAGGACCTGCGGCTGTATTCAGAAGCATAGGATTAATGTTTCCGTGGAAAACGATGCCTTTGCATCCTGCTTTTTCTGCAATACTGATGCTCTGAAGAACGCGGAGTTCAGAAGCTTCACGGATACGGCTGTCGTCACTGAAAATCAGAACGTCAAAGAAGGCTCCGTGGGTGGTTGTATATGAAGGAAGGTCCGGAAGGCTTTTATAGCGGTTAATAAGGTCGTTGCAGAATGATTCATTGTCCAAAGTATCAGGAAAGAAGAAATCGTTGTATTCAAAGCCTGTGTTGAAATCTTTTGAAATAGAAAGACTTTCTTCTATATATTTAATGGACGGAATAATCAGAAGATTTGTAATACTGCAACTTTTTCCCATGCTTTCATTATAACACAAAAGGCCTTTATTTCCAAAGTGCTGCTTTATTGTGTATTGTCTTCCAAAGTTGTAAATTAAGGCCATGCGTAAATTCGAAGTAGTTTCTCCCTTTGAGCCAAGCGGCGATCAGGGGCAGGCAATTGATAAACTGGCAGAAGGTTTTCTGCGCGGTGACAGATATCAGACTCTGAAAGGCGTTACAGGTTCCGGAAAGACCTTTACAATGGCAAAGATAATCGAAAAGGTTCAGAGACCGACTTTGATTATCAGTCATAACAAGACTCTTTCAGCCCAGCTTTATCGTGAGTTCAAATCATTTTTTCCGAATAATGCCGTTGAATACTTTGTTTCATATTACGACTACTATCAGCCGGAAGCCTATGTTCCGGCACGAGACTTATATATAGAAAAAGATTGCGATATTAACCGCGAAATTGACCAGATGCG
>JAZLIM010000043.1:0-10285 GCA_045617385.1 Treponema sp. | reverse complement strand
GCAAGCCTGTGCCATGGAATCTTCCCCGCGGATTATCATAAAATCTGTATTGCGCATCATTTGATCCCAGTTTTCCTGATCCATGAATGAAAGTTCTTCAGTTTTGAAGATTGCATTTTCTTTTCTGCAGGCTTCAATGATTGATTTCTGCCCGGCACCCCCAGCAACTTTCAGAATTGTATTTTCTTTGAAAACACGGTTCATTGCTTTGATTACTGGGCTCCAGTCTCTTTCATAGGCAAAGAATAAAGAAGTCGATACATTCTTATTTTCCTGAGAAAGAGCAGAGGAATTCATTTCTGGGGATAAAAGAATACCTCCGGTTTTAGGAGAGAAACCCGGCATGAAGTTTACTTTTGGAACCAGAGCTGTTCGGGTAAGGCTTTTAAGACAATGGAAATCAACTACCCAATTTTCTGCGCTCAGATAATCAATCATTATTATGTTTACGATATGATCTACACGGTCTTCAAAAAGAATCTTTTCAAGCCATTCAGGCTGGCCGCACTGAAAAAGTTCAAGAATGATTACTGGCGGATTTTCGGTGAAAGTTTTGTAGCAGAAATCGTAATTCGTCCAGTCGTAAACTTCGACGAATCCATTTTCGCAAGTACATTTCTGGAAAGGTAAATTCAAATCTATCTGGCTGTTAATGTTATGGAATGATTTTAAGTTATTGGTTACCAAACGGATTTTAATGCCTGGAGTTTGAGAAGCAGACATCAGTAAGTGGCGGCATAATCTCCAGGCCATTCCAATATCGCCGAAGTTATCAACAACATTGGCGAGAATTGTAATATCCTGTGTCATTTATTGTACCTGACTGTAAAGTCCTGAAATTTCGTTTCTCCATTCAGGTTTTGTGTCGCGGTCTTCAACTTCTATGATTTTCTTGATTGTGAATTTGCGCTGGTCACGCGGATTTTCGAAATAGAGTACACCAAATCTTCCCTGTCCGATGTAAGCAATTTTTTCGCCTTCACCAAGCTTTTCTTTTGATGAAATATCGCTGATGATACAGTCAAAGTGAACAGGAGAACCCGAGTTCTTGTCATTGATTGCACTTGAAACGTCATCGATTGGTTTTCCGCATTTTGGGCAGGTCAGCTGACGTGACTTAAGTTCAACAATTGACTGCTGACGCTGTTTTTCGGCTTCTGAATTTTCGTATTTGCTTTTGTTAAACTGGAAAACCTTCTGCTTCTGTGCAAAAGGTTTTTCCTGTGAGTTGTTCTTCTGGTTGTTCCAGTTGTTGTTATGATGTCTTCTGTTTCTTCTGTTTCTTTCCATAAGTTCCTCAAAAGTCTCGGGAAACTATGGATTAATCATCATTTTCCCTCAACATAAGTTCTTCAGGGTTTTCAACAAGCTTACGGCTGATTACATAGGCAATCCGCTGCACAGCATTGTCCAAATACTCTGCGTCATGTATTTTTTTCCGTAATTCCAAAATACGGGGTGACAGTTTCTCTTCCTCCTTATCAAGGACAAGAATTGAAGTGTCATGTTTTGTAGCATAGGCTGGAATCATAAAAACTCCGAAAAAGCGTTTTCTATATGGTAAACAGGCGGTAAACCCTGCATATCATTAACAATTACATCGAATCTCACGAAGTACTTACTATATTGTCGATGATTTAACAGAAAACATTTAGACGTTTTTATGATTCTTTTTTGTTTTTGTGGGCCTAAAACCGCTTTTAACATGTCCATTGTGGCATTTGGAAGGGTTTTTACCTCTACAAAAACGATTGTTTCTCCTTTTTCGGCTATAATATCAATTTCACCCCCGGAAATTCTCCAGTTTCGGGCGATTATTGAATATCCTTTGGAAATTAAGTGGTTACAGGCTCTTTCCTCTCCGGAAAAGCATGTTTTTAAGTTATCTTTTTTCAAAGTTCTTCTATTTCAGATATTTCTTCCAGTTCTTCGTCCACAGAAGGAATCTCTTCAATTTCCGGTTCGAGCTTTTCGCCCTCAATCATCACATGACCTTCAGTAAGGAGGAAAGGAATTCTCCATTTGCTTAAAGATGCAATATGATATGGTTTAACTGAAATATCAGATTCAATGAACATGTTTTTTCCGTCATCAAAAAAAACAGGTTTTGAGAAACGCATTCCGATTTTTATTGAAGAAATTTCAAGTCTGTTCATCTTTTAATCCTGAAAATCTGTTAAATATGTGAAAATAAGGGCAAGTGCTTCCCATGCTTCTTCTGGAACATAAGTTCCTAAATCCTGCACACTGAGAAGCTCAGATAACTCCAAATCTTCCACTATCATAATATCATTCATTTTTGCTATCTTCAACACTTCTTCTGCCAGTTTCCCTTTTGCAGAAGCCGTAATGAAAGGAGCAGGAGCGTTCTCTGGATATTTTAAGGCAACAGCTTTTTTCATCAGACGTAACCTCCTGCACTTAATAAAGGTTCCATAGCACTGGCAGTTCCGTAAAGCTGGTCAAACTGACAGTATTTAATGTTGTATTCCGGAAATAAAGATGAAAGGCGTTTTGTTTCTTTTTCCACGTCTGTATCAGGAGCATTTATAGAGAAGCGGAGTGTTTTCTTTCCGTTATTTTCCTGAGAAGTCTCTTTTCGAAGGTCAAAAGAAAACCTGTATTCAATATTTTTCATAGAAGCAGAGACATTCATCAGTGAAAGATCTTTGTTGCTGCCTAACAGGAAGGAAAAATTTCCACCTCCGGTAACTGAGTAATCTGTAATGTCTACAATACTGAAGGGAACACTGATCCAGGTTTTTTCAAGGGAATCTGTTTTTTTCAGTCCCAGGTGATTCATTACAGTAAGGAGCCCGGGTGCATTGTTGAATTTTCCTTCAAAAAGCGAATTTACGAAGTTTTTCAGGAAATCAGGATTATTTATGCTGAAGGAAGGGTTTTCAGAGGATTTTTCATCTTTCTTGTGCTTTTGGAAATCTGAATCAAAAAATAGATCTTCCGGAATAAAAGATTCCTGCATCATAAGAGACTTCTGGTACATGGAAACAAGTTTTTCCAGAGTTTTCTGCGGATTCTTTGTTTTTTCGGCAAGTCTTCTGATTCTATTCATAACTTCCGGTAAAAGTTTCAGTCCAAGCTGTTTGAATTGTCTGACTGTAAGGAGGGAAAAATTATCTCCTGGAAGACTAAGGCTCTGGAGCATTGCCAGGAGATTTGAGTCTGTTACAGGACTGAAAAGACTTTCCATTTCAGGTGCGGAAGTAACAGAAACGAAGCTAAAAGGGGAGGAAGAGCCGGTCTTCTGTATCTGGATTTCTCCGTTTTGAAGCCTGACAATTCCGGTAAATGCCTGTCCGGCTTTTAAGAGTGAAGAAGACTTGATTTCCATGCGTATTCCTCCAACGGAGGCCTGATATCTTCCTTCTCCATTTTTGGAAATAATTCTTACGAGAACAGAACTTCCTTCACGGATAACTTTTGAACTGGATGAGGAATTCTGATTTTTGACTGAAGCTGCATGGACCAGATTAAACTTCATGATCAAATTCTAAGTTAAATAAAAAAATCCCGCAAGTGTAAACACTGCGGGATTTAATGCTGGTCACCACAGAAATACGGTGACCGGACAAATTATTTGTTTTCTGCTTCAGCTGCTGCTTTTGCTGCTGCTGCTTCAGCTGCGCGTGCGTTGCGTGCTTCCAGTTCTGCTGTAACACTTGCACCAACACGTGCCTTAACTTTTGCTCCCTTACCAACTTTGTCGCGGATGTAGTAGAGCTTAGCGCGGCGTACTTTACCAGGGCGTACGATGTCAACTTTTACGATACGTGGTGAGTTATATGGGAATACACGTTCAACACCTACACCGTAAGAAATCTTGCATACTGTGAATGTCTGACGAGCACCTGCGTTCTTTTTGCAGATTACCAGACCTTCGAAAATCTGAACACGTTCTGTTTTACCTTCAATAATTTTGAAGTAAACTTTTACTGTGTCTCCAACATTGAAGTCCTGAGCTCCAGGACGTTTCTGTGTTTCTTCAATTGTCTTAATAAGATCCATTTTAGTCTTCCTTAGGATTAGGATTTGCAGGCTTCTTTTTTCTTCGTTTAGGCTTGTTGTACTTAACCGAAGTCTGCTCTGTAATTTCCTCAATCATCTTTTCGGCTTCTTCTGAAAGCTGCCCGTTGAGTCTTGCAGAAACAATCATATCAGGTCTGTTTCTGAAAGTCTTAAGGATGCGTTTCCTAAGACGCCACTTTCGGATTTCTTCATGATTCCCTGAAAGTAAAACTTCCGGTACTTCAAGTCCTTTGTATACAGGAGGTCTTGTATACTGCGGATATTCCAAAAGCCCGCCGCAATAACTTTCTTCTTCCAGTGATTCGCTGTTTATTACCCCGTCAATCAATCTGTAAACAGTATCGATAACTACGGTTGCAGCTACTTCACCGCTGGACATTACGTAATCTCCAATGGAGATTTCCTCATCAACGTAAGTGTCTATAATTCGCTGGTCGATACCTTCGTAACGGCCGCAAATAAAGATCAGTTCGTCCTTGCAGCTTAATTCTTTTGCCTTAGCCTGTGTAAACTGCTTTCCGCTAGGTGTTAAGTAAATAACAGTCTTGCGTTTGGCTCCTACACTGTCCAAAGCTTCTCCCAGTGGTTCGCAAAGCATTAACTGCCCGGCGCCTCCACCGTAAGTTCCGTCATCACAAGTCTGGTGCTTATCGTGGGCAAAATCCCGGATGTTCACCAAATCGTAGGCAATAATATCCTTTTTTACCGCCCGAGCCATGATTGAGTTTTCAAAATAAGCTCTGACAATATCAGGAAATAAGGTCAGCACAGTAAATTTCATGGAATTACTCCAGAATCCAGAGGTGCATCAATTGAACTGTCTGATTATCAACATCAACATTTCCAACATGTTCGTTCACAAACGGAATCAATACCGTTCTGACTTTACCGTTGGAATCGAATTTGACGCTGTCATCAATACAGCTGCAACTCTCGGAGAGAGAAACCTGTAACAGGTAACCAGCTCCGCCTTCCAATACGTCTGTGATAGTTCCCACAACCTGTGCGGGCGCAGCAGACGCTGCCGAAACTTCACCGTTCCAAACAAGGGAACAGTTTTTCAAGTCTTCTACGTACCACTCATTCTTTTCGAGAGGGTGGGCGTACTTTCGGGGAACAACTATTTCCCAACCAGTATACTTTCGTATTTCTTCGTCGGAATTGATGCCCGAAAATTTCAAATAAGCAACATGATTTCCGCCAGATGCAGCTTCAACTTTGCAAAGCTTTTCTGTGGTTCCACGCCGCAAAGTCACTTCTTTCAGATTGAGCAGATGCTCATAATCTCCTGAAGCACTTTCTACCTTACATTCACCCGCGTATCCATGAGAAGCGCGAACGAACCCAACAACCAGCTGTTCTTTTTTCATCGGGCTCTAGTCCAGAATATCAAGACTGTAATGTTTACCGTCTTTAACTGCCGAAGCACTCAATACTGTACGCATTGCTTTTGCGATACGTCCGTATTTCCCGATTACTTTGCCAATGTCGTTTTCAGCAACTTTGAGCTGTAACACCATTCCGCGTTCGCCTTCAGTTTCGTTAACAGAGACAGCTGACGGATCATCAACTAAAGATTTAGCGATGTACTCAATCAGGTCTTTTTCCATTTCCTACTCCTGAAAACTTATTTGGACTGTTTTTTCAGCAAATTGGCAACGATGTCAGTTGGCTGTGCACCTACGCTGATCCAGTACTTTGCACGTTCTGTGTCGATGTTGATCTGCTTTCCTTCGGCGCTGATTGGTGCATAAGTACCAATTTCTTCGATACAACGACCATCACGTGGATTGCGTGCATCCTGAACTACAACGCGGTAGAAAGGACGTTTTTTAGTACCAAATCTCTTAAGTCTGATTTTGACCATGTATTCCTCCACAGGGCTTATTATAAGTCCTGAATTTTGCTTTTTTCATACGGGCATAAAAAGCCCATAGTGAATGTGAGTAATAATTATATTGAAAAGTATTGTGAGTTTCAAGGGAAGAAAGGCTCAGTTATTGAATCTTGAAAGGAACTGTTTGGTTCTTTCTTCCTTTGGGGAGTTGATTACCGCTTCCGGACTGCCTTCTTCAACGATTATACCCCCATCCATAAAGATAATGTGATTGGAAGTATCGCGGGCAAAGGACATTTCGTGTGTAACAACTACCATTGTCATTTTTTCTGCAGCCAGATCCTTGATAACGGCAAGAATTTCACCCGTTAATTCAGGGTCCAGTGCTGAAGTAGGTTCGTCAAAAAGAAGAACTTCCGGTTTCAGGGCCAGAGCTCTTGCTATTGATACGCGCTGCTGCTGACCGCCTGAAAGTTCGCAAGGGTAGTTTCCTTCTTTTGCAGAAAGTCCCATGCGGGCAAGAAGTTCATGTGCTACAGCTTCTGCTTCTTCTTTTGATCGCTTCAGAACGCGGATCTGAGGATCAGTAACGTTTTTGAGAACTGAATAGTGGGGAAACAGGTTGAAATTCTGGAAAACAAGACCTGCATTAAGCATGATTTTATGCTGGTCCTTTTTAGGAGCATAGATTCCGTCTTTTACCAGATAATTTCCACAGATACTGATAGAACCGTCTGTTACAGTTTCCAGGTGGGAAACACAACGGAGGATTGTTGATTTTCCCGAGCCGGACGGTCCGATAATGCCAAGAACTTCACCTTTTTCAACAGAAAATGAAACGTCACGGATAACGTCTACATCTCCAAAGGATTTTTTCAAATGTTCAACAGTAATAATCTTTTCCATATGAGTTTAAGTTCCCGCTGTCTATTTATAATAATTCAGTTTCTTTTCAATGAATTTAAAGGCTTCTGCTACAACCCAGTTCATTACAAAATAGAAGATTCCGGCAATAAAAAGAGGCCAGAAAGAGAAAAGTGCACTCTGGCGTTCTTTTGCAACCATAAGGAGTTCCATTACCCCGATTACCGAAACAAGGGCAGTGTCTTTTACAAGGGTGATAACCTCGTTTCCCATGGCAGGAATAATTCTTTTGATTACCTGAGGAAGGACTATGCAGAAAAATGTCTGGCGTGAAGTGTAGCCTAAAACTGAACAGGCTTCATACTGGCCTTTTGGAATGGACTCAATTCCTCCACGGTAGATTTCAGCAAAGTAACATGAATAGTTGATTGAAAGGGCTACAATGGCTGCGGCAAAACGAGGCCACCGGAATGCAATGCCTAAATCAAAAGTATTGTTCAGCCAGTTGATGAAAAGGCCTGGACCGAAGTAAACAATAAGCAGCTGAAGCATAAGGGGAGTTCCGCGAATAATCAGAAGGAAAACATTTGTTGTTCCTGAAACAAGCTTTCTGCGGGACATTCGTCCGTATGCAATAGGAAGTGCCAGTGGAATGGCAAACAGAAGTGTAAGAAGAAAAACTTCAATCGAAACACCGCAACCTTTGAACATTGCGTGAAGCATTTTTACATAACGAGGTGACATATTATAAGTATATAGTTAATACTTAATAATTAACAGATAATAATTTTCAGCTGTTATATATCATAGCTCACAAAGGCAAAATAACGGCTGTCTCTGGACCAGGAATTTACATTCAGTGAGCCCTGACCGCCGAAGAATTCAAGGATTTTCCTGCGGTTGGTTCCGTCGTAATCCATCATCCAGAGTTCTACCTGCATGTTCGGAAGATGTTCGTCGGCCTTAAGGTGGCCTTTTTTGTAGGCGAGATTAACAACAGTTTTGCAGTCAGGAGAAACATGGCCGAACCAGTTGTTCTGTTCCTCAAAAGTCATCTGTTCAATTTTTGAGCCGTCTGTATTCATCCTGTAAAGCTGCATAAGTCCGGTTTTTGTGCTGATAAACCAGATATGTTTTCCGTCGGGAGAATATTCAGGCCCATCATTAAAACCGTCTTTTGTAAGGCGTTTTTCTTCTCCACCTTCTGCCGGAATTGTGTAGATATCAACACACTGTTTGCCGTCCACATTTCTGAATGCACAGTAAGCAAGCTCTTTCCCGTCTGGAGACCAGCCGTGAAGATAACTCGGGGCGTTCTTTGTAATAAGCTTTGCATCTCCACCGGTAAGCGGAAGAATAAAGATTCTGGAGCCGCCGCCAAGTTCCGTTTCGTAATCACTGCTTACGGCAATCTGTTTTTCATCTGAGGAAACTACATGGTCATTGTTGCAGTGGTCTGCTATTCCGGATTCAATCTTTGTGCTGGTTTTTGTCTGCAGATCATATCGGTAGATTGCACCGTCTTTATTGTAAACAAGATAATTTCCGTCATGAACCCAGTTTGGCGCTTCAATTACTCCGTCAAATTTCTGGAGCAGTTTTACAGTTCCGGTTTGAGTATCATAAATATTCAGATAGCTTGCGGTATTTGTTCTCTGCTGGCCAAGATTCATCAAATACCAGTAAGATTTTCCTGCGTCGGAAATAACATCAGAATAGGTGTCGGCATCAATGAACTGAGGAATGCCTTTTAACCGGGCAAACTGCATGAAGCTCAGGTTGTCTAAAGTGCCGTCCCCGATGCAGACATCCACATCGGTATCGTTGTTCATGTTAAAATCTTTATAGTGGAGTGATTTTATGCGTTCATGATTTCTCTTAATGAACTCCATAGGATCTTCTCCGCCGCGGGCACACCAGCCTGTATCAAACTGCATGAATACTTTTCCAAGACAGATATCAACCAGGTATTCGTAGGCAGTACGTCCCTTTATTTTTGCTGCGATATCAGGTTTTCCGTTATGAATCAGAAGTTCGGCGCCATGGTCTTTTAAGATATCTGCAATCTTCCGGTACAAAAATGCCCGCTCCTGAACAGCTTCTTCAGATAAATCACCGGTTCCAACAACAATCTGTTTTACGCCGAATTCGTCTGTAAGTCTGCAGATTTCGGGAATTGATTCATTCAGGTTTTCACTGGCCACATGACAGGAAAGAACTTCAAGATCTAGTTCTTTTAAGAGCGGAAAATATTCTGAGCACTGTTTCATGTTCCAGAATGATGGATTTTCCATTTTTCCGTCCAGAGTGATACAAGGTTCTACTCTGTTAATCCCGAGCTTTTTCAGCTCCCGGAACATTTCGGTCAAATCCATTTTTCCACAAGCTATCGGGCCGTATAACTGCAAACCTAAAATCATATAAAAACTTCCTTAAAATCTGGGATACCCGATTATACCATAGTTCCAGGTTCAGGCAGTTATTTATTATGATAAATATTTATTATGGATAAAAAAAAGCCGGTCACTGCAGGGCAGGTGACCGGCTTTGTCAGTATTTACTGATTGATTATTTGATTACAGAAATGTCCTGTGAGAACCATTTTGCGCTGATTGCAGCAACAGTTCCGTCGGCTTTCATTTCTTTCAGAATGTTCCATACTGCATCGCGGAGTTCCGGTTCGCTCTTGCGGAATCCGATTCCGTATTCTTCATTTGCAAGTGCTTCAGAAACGATTACAAGGTTCTTTCCTGTTGTTTTGATTGAGTATGCACCAACAACTGAATCCATTACAACACCGTCAACACCACCGATTTCCAGATCGTTGAGAGCTGTAACATTTTCTTTGTAGTAAACTGTGTTCTTAAGTGAAGCAGCAAAAGCTTTGTTGTCTTCTACAGCTTCCTGAGCTGAAGAACCTGACTGAAGTCCTACTACTTTTCCTTTCATATCTGCAAGAGTTTTGATTCCTGAATCAGCACGAACGATAAGAACCTGGTCGTTGTTCAGGTATGCAGGTGTGAATGAAAGAGCTTCTTTGCGTTCTTCTGTGATTGTGAAACCGTTCAAGATACAGTCAATCTTCTTAGTATTGAGTTCCATTTCTTTTGCATCCCAGTCGATTGGCTGAGCCTTGAAATCTACACCAAGACGTTTTGCAACTTCTTTTGCCAGATCAATGTCGTAACCGATGATAGTTCCGTCATCATCTGTGTATCCCAGTGGTGGGAAAGAAGCATCAAGACCAAGAACGAATGTTCCGCGGGCTTTAAGTTCTGCTACAGCATCACCTTTTGCCTTCTTGTTCTTTTTTTTGCCGGCAGCAGAAAGTGGTGCGGCAACCAGAAGAGCTGCTACTGCAGCAAGTACCATAACTTTAGTAAGTTTCTTCATTTATATTTCTCCTATAAATTAGTTGGCGATTTTTTTCAGTTCTGCAATCTGTTCCATTACTCTTTCAGGAGCAGGACCACCGATTGTTTTTCTGATTTTTACACATCCTTCCGGTGTGATTTTTTCAAAGATGTCTTCTTCGAT
>JAZLIM010000042.1:0-3175 GCA_045617385.1 Treponema sp. | reverse complement strand
GACAACTCCAGAGATGAGCAAGGTTATTTCAGAAACTCTCCGTTTGATTTCCCAGAAGGAACCGGACAGAAGAACTCTGACAACCTTCCAGCAGTACGCAACCTATTCTGACCCGGAAAACGGCAGTAATACGATACGTATCGGTCTTGATCCATATTGTGCCGGAGGCCAGTTCGGTTCGATTTTTGATGCTGATTCTACAAACCTTCCTCTTTCAAAACTCGTAACAATTGAAATGGGAAGTTTGATGAGACTTTCGGAAAAGGCAGTTGCCCCTGCCCTCATGTATATCTTCCGTTACCTTGAAAAGTTATGGAATGTACCGACAGGACAGAAACAACCTTTGACTTTCCTGTTCCTTGATGAAGCCTGGCTTTATCTTCAGCATCCAATCTTTGCAGGATTTCTTCAGGAATGGCTCAGAACTTTACGTAAGAAAAAGGTATTCTGCATTTTTGCAACACAGGAAGTTGCTGCTGCTGCAAAATCCAGTTTGAGTGACACAATCGCCCAGCAGTGTTTGACCAAAATCTACCTTGCTGACGAGAGTGCAACTTCACCTGGTCTTGTAGACAGCTACAGATACTTCGGTCTTACAGATTCTGAAATTCTCAGCCTTAGCAATGCAACCATGAAGAGAGATTACTACTTCAAGAATCCAAACGGCTGCAGAATGTTCACATTAGACCTGGATCCTTTCCAGCTTGCCTTGATTTCACCAGACCACGAAATGCTGGACAGAATTGAGGCAGAAAAAGGACGGAACACAATGGAACCTCTCGCTTTTGACATTCTTGAGGCATCAAAACAGAAAATGGCTGACTTAGGACGAGACTACAGATGTCTTGAATACGAAAAGTATAAAAAAATGTTGGAAACATAACACATCACCTAATCAGGAGGATTTTCGCCTATTTCACTTCCTGATTTAGGCGAAATAGATATACATCATGAGGAGCACATCAAATGAAAGTAAAAAAAACAATAATCGCACTTCTTTTTGGAAGCGTAATCGCCGTAAGCAACGTAAGTGCAACAGGCTACCCAGTATTCGATATTTCCGGCTGGCTTACAGCAATCGACCAGTTATACAGCCAGTACGATATGGTAATGAACACCATTACACAAATCGAAAACCAGTATCAGCAGATTCAGCAGGCCGTAGAAAGAGCAAAATCAATTGACTGGGAAAACATCCGCTTTGACGGTGACTTCGATATCCGCAACGACATCAAAGATGCGAATAAAAGAGTTAACCGCCTCTTAAACCAGGCAAGACAGATTCAGAACACCCTTACCTCACCAACAATTGATTGTGGTAACGGACGTTATTCGCTTGCTGACATTTGTGGAATGGGAAGTCCAGACCATAACTTCTTCTCCGCCTGTACAGACGTTAAGAATTACATGACCGACAGTATGAAATTCTCTATCGATGCTATTGAAGGAAATCTTACAAACAAGCAGAAGATGACTATCTGGAACAAATACGGAATCAGTCCAAGAAACTATCTCTTTGTTCAGCAGTCTGTAGCACAGGTAAAAACACAGGCTTCAAAGGTTATGGCTAAAGCAACTTCAGAGGCAGTCCAGCTCCAGAGAGAAGATAAAATTGCAAAAACAAACGCAATTATTCAGGCTGCTTATGCTCAGACCGACTCCAATGGAAATATGACGGAAGCTGCAGCAAATGAGGCAAGTTTACACTTGAGTCAGCAGGTAGTTGATGGGCTTATGTCGCTGGAAGAAGCTATGAATGAAATGGCAAGTCTCAGTGCTGCCCGTATGGTCAATGAAGAGAACGAAAAACAGGCTGAAGCAGCAGAAATGGAAGCTGAACAGAAAAAACAGGAAGCATTTGATTATAAAGTTCCAGATGCTTTCCGTAAGTAGGAGGTTCCCAGATGGATCATGCATGGACAGGCTGGATTGACGTTCCGGTTTTACAGGCAATCGAATACTTCAGCGGTGTAATGGCAACCTTCTACAAATGGGGAAGCCATTATGCAGTAGCCATTGGAACAGTAGGACTCTGCTGGTCTGCATTCAAACTTGCTAACAGCCGTTTTACATTAAAGGATTTCTGGTGGGACACACTTTACAAATGGCTCATGTTCATTTTGTTTATGTCCCTCTACCCTCTTGTAACTTTGGGACTGTCTGCAGTTGGAAACAGAATCGGTATTGATGCCGGAAACGGTAAACAGGCTATCATAGATTCCCTTACAAGTATGAAAAACAGTATCGAATACGATATTCAGGTCGGCTACAAACTGGAAAGTGATTTGAATAAAGAACTTGGTGATATTACTTCAAAAAGTGAGACAATCACCTTCGATACAACTTTTGGTAATTCTGACACCTATGACGAATTCATTGATAAATACTATGACGAAGTTAAGAATGCAACATTCAATTCTAAATCTGCAAAAACCAAGGCATTGGAAAAAATCAATGAATACAGGGAAAAGAATAAATACCATAGTTTATTCAGTAAAAGGACTCTTAAGGCCATAAAAGACATTCTTGTTGAAAAATTACCTGATGGTAGTGATGGAGATAACCTTCTTCCCGAATATGTGGATTTGAATATCTGGCTAAAAGATTCAAGAGGCAAAGACTCATATTATCTTTCACCTGGAGCAATTATGCGTGTAACCGTATTGGGATGTCAGATAATGTGGGAGAAAAACCAGATTGCTTACGCAGTAAATATGGATGATCTTGATGCCCAGGACGTGAATTTCATGAAAAAAGGCTTTAGCAAGATAACAGCAACATTTGCTCATGTTCCAACAATGATTATGACAATGTTCTGTTGTATCGTCCTTGTTTTCTGTGGAATTTTCGCCTGTATTCAATATGTTATGACCATTCTTGAATACACCATCATTATCGGAATTGGAGCGTTCTTTATACCATTCATTCTATTTGATGGAACTAAGGAATTGCCGAAGAAGCTGATTCCAGTATTCACAGGGTTCTTAATCAAGATGATTGTTATCACCATCTGTATGTTCTTTGTTTTCTACCTCTTTATTCAGGAAACAGTAGATATCATGACAGATAACGGTGGTATGAACTGGGTTACTTTTGTAACTGTAATCTTTACCTGCGTAATCGGATTTGTTTTGACTCAGAATGCTCCAAAGATTGCACAGACATTGCTTACAGG
>JAZLIM010000041.1:0-22173 GCA_045617385.1 Treponema sp. | reverse complement strand
TTCAGTTCTGAAACTGACAACTTTGATATTTACGTTCAGGTAACAGACAATGCCGGAAACAAATCTTCAAGAAACACACAGATCGGTGTGGATACAACTGCCCCTGAAGTAAGCATTACAACAAGGGCACAAATGAAATCTGAAACCAAGGAATATGTTGGAAATAAAGACCTCGTAATTGAAGGTACTTCTTACGATATAAATGGAATTGAATCAATAAAACTGGAATATCAGACAGGTGCTGAAACATGGAAAGATGTAAATGATGCAGACGGATTTGCCCTGACAAATCAGGGTGAAGTTACAAGCTGGAAGTTCACTATTCCAACTTACGATGCAACTTCAAAAGCAACTACAGCAAAACTGGCATTTGATTCGGATGCAGAAAAAGCAGGACTTCAGACAAAGTTCCGTGTTACAGCAAGAGACTCAGCATTGAATCCAAAAACTGCTGAACTGGTTGTAACAATTGATCAGGAATCTGACCGCCCTGTTATTTCATTTGTAAGCCTTTATAAAGATGAAGACATAGTAGGAAATGCAACTATTAACGGAAGTATTACTGACGATGACGGAACATCAGGACTTGAGTTCAAGATTAATGGTACTCCGGTAACTGTTGGCTCAAACGGTTCATTTGAATACACACCAGCTGAAGACGGAGACGGAACAAAAGCAATGTCTTTCTATATTAAAGATGCAGCCGGTACAGTATTTGAAACTTCCAGTACAAATTCAATGGACCGTGGAAAGATCAAGTTCAACGGACAGACAGAAGTAGATAACAAAGCAGTAATTTCCTATACGGTCGACAGTCAGAAGCCATTTATTACATCACTGAAAGTTGGTTCAGATGAAATGAAGATTGATGTCGTAAAAGGCGGTCCTTCTGATTCAGGCAAAAAGATTAGAATCAGCGTAACAGCAGTTGATGCAAACGGTACAGCAGATACTGCATCTGCTACAATTAACGGAACAACATATACACTTACAGGAACTGCCACAAAACTTGCTTCGGCAAAATCCGGAAAAGACTACGGCGCAACAGGAACTCCTTCTGTAGAAATTCCGGCTGGTTACTGGGAAACAGTTTATACATCAGAAGAAATTGATGTTGGAGAATGGGCTTCAGGTCAGGTTACAGTAAAATTTGACGTAGAAGATAAGGCTAAGCAGAGCTCAACAGCTACAGGATACTTTATTGTTGATAATGCAGGTCCTACAATCAAACATTCAAATGCTTCAAGCTTCAACAAGGAAGTAACCGGTTCAATCAAGTTCAACATGGAATTCGATGACAAGCCGAACGACAATAATTCAGGACTTTCAAAATACTCATACGTGGTTCTGAATGATGATTATTACAGCCAGAACGAAAGCAATGTATGGTACATTGATGAAAGCAAGCTGCTTACTGAACTGAAGAAAGCTGCAAATCTGAAGGATTGCTCTACAAGTGTAGAAAATCTTGAAATTACAGGACTTCCTTCTGTTGCACAGTCAGATTCAACTTCAAAATTCAAACGCATTACAACAACCCGTGATGACGTTTACCAGCTGCCGGTATATTTCTACGCAGTTGATACATTGGGTAATTACACACTCAGTTCATTCACAATCAAATACGATCTGTTCGGAAGCCGTCCTTCATCAAGCGTAGCTTACCCGGCAGGAGCTTCATTTGACGCTGGTAAACGCCAGAAAATGAACGGAACAATCCGTGTGAGCGGTGGTGCCGAAAAAGGTTCAGCAGAAGGTGCTGCAGAGGTTAGCAAAGTATTCGTTCAGTTTGACGTTACAAAGGGAACAGACTTCTCTACAACTGACCGTGACTATGTTGCTGCATTCAAGATTACCGGAACAGAAACTCCGATTTATAACATCGTTGATGCTGCAAAACTTGAAGAATCAATTTCGGGAATCGACTGGGACGGTCTTGGCGGTGCTGATAAAAAAGGTGACTTCTGGGGAATTGAAGTAACAGGAACTTCAAACTGGCACCAGACAATCAATGAATACCTTGAATTCCAGCAGAGTTTCAACGAAGAAACAGTAGGAAACGGAGTATATCTTGTAGCCGCAAGATCTGTTGCCCTGAGCGAAGGAAAGATTTTTGGTGCATGGTCACCGGTTCAGTACTTCGATATTGATACAAACATTCCTATCGTAAACAAGGAACCTGCACAGATTGTTTCTTCTGAAGGTGTTGCAATTGATTACATTGAAGATATGTATGTTCGCGGAGAAGCAAAACTTAAGGTAGCAGTTGCAGACAGCGATGGAATTGCAAAAGTACTGGTTTACAAATCAAATACACTGGAAGGACTTAATACAACAAAAGACATTACGACAGTAGATCTTACAGCTCTGCCAAAAGTTGAGAAGGGAGCAGCCGGCGGATTCGGAGCTGAATATGAAGGCTACAGAGTTCTGATTGATCTTCCAACTCCTTCTGACAACAAGGAAGAAGTTTATCTTAAGGTTGTTGCCTCAAAACAGAACCAGTCTTCTGCTTACAAGGAATATCACATCAACTTTGATAATACTGTTCCTGAAATCAAGAAGCTTACATTCAACAGTGCTGAATATTCAGCTGCAGAAAATTCTTCTAAGAGAATCATGAACTCAAACAGAAAGTTCGCCATTGGCGGGCAGGCAAAGGATATGGGTTCAGGATTCGAGAAAGCAGGATTCTACTTCATCCGTGGAAATGTTGAAAACGTAACAAAGTACAGTGCCCGCCTTTACGACCCAATGTCAAATGAAAAGGCCATTACAGTAAGAGCAAAGAGCGCTTCCGGCTTTAGTGTTGATGCAAAAAACTTCGGTGAAGACGAAAGTTCACTTGGAAGTTCTGTTCAGCCGATGTACGGAAAATCTTATGACGGCGTAACATTTGCAGAAATTGATTATGCAGTTTCGGCAGAAAAAACAGAAAAGCGTACACAGCTTACACTTTCTGATGATGTAAACGAAAACATTAAGAATGCAGGTTACGTAGAAGTGGAAGGAAACTTCTATAAGATTTCGGCTGTTGATTCAACAACAAATAAGATTACTCTTGAGTCGAATGTTTCTGTTCTTAAGGGAACAACAAAAGATAATGTATTCTTCCCGTTCATGCAGTTTGTAGACAACACACAGACAGAACGCGTTAAGGAAGAAGACCCACTGGCTTTGAGAGACAACGACAGTGGTGATGATGGCGACGGAATGCCTGAAACAATCGTTAAGAGCCAGCAGACCTGGGACTGGGATGCTACAATCCAGTCTCAGAATATTCCAGACGGTCCTGGAACAATTGTAGTATTCGTATGGGATAAAGCCGGAAATATCAGTGCTGCAAGCTACCCGGTATCTGTACAGAACAATGCTCCTCGTCTTGCAAAACTGTACCTTGGTACAGATTTGGACGGTGATGACCACTACGATGACGACGAATTTACTCTCTACAATATTCTTGGAAAAGAAGGAATCGAAAAAGACACACTGGTAATGAATACATACGATTACCAGAAAGAAAAGTTCATTGTAAAGAACGGACTTGCACTGGTTACAGAATTCACAGGCGGAAACTTCAAGGTTTCTGATGACTATGCTGACCCGACTCTGAAAGCCAAGTTCAAGAATGCTGCAGCTTCGGCTGATGTAAAATGTACTGAAGCTGAAGAAACAGACCAGTCAGACCTGGATGCACCGGACGGAGATATCCTTCTTGAAGGAAGCATAAAGACTGCACATGATGCTGTAAATTCCAACATGTATGCATTCAATTATCCAAAGGCTAAGCTTGGAGATGATGGAAATAACAAGAAGATGTCTTGGACATTCTGGGATGTTACCGAAGACACAACTCAGGGTGTTGATTCATGTTACATGTACCTGAGAATTGAAGACCTGGTTGTAGACCAGACTGATACAACACCTCCTGAAATGAAGATCAGACCGTTCTACTGGAACAGCAAAGAAAACTCAAGCGTGCCTCTTGATCTGGAAACAGAACAGCCACAGGGACACATTGATTTTGCTGCAACACAGACAAGATCAACAAAGCCTTCTGTTTCAGGAAAGGTTTACATTGAAGGTACTGCCCACGACAACACACGTCATGGCGGACTCTTCATGGTTGACCCTGCAGGAAAATCAGCTCAGGTAGCTGAGTACAAAGGCGGAAAATGGATCGTTGCCCACAGAGAAAACGGTTCACTTGTATATGAATACATGGACGGCACAGCTGTTGCTGTCGCTGATAAACCTGAATCTGACTGGGAATGGCAGAACAACTGGGAAAGATTCGAAATCCTTGAAGCCGGAAAACCTGGACAGAAAGGGCACGATGTAACCTGGAGATTCACAATCGACATGACAGGCTACGGAATCGGAAACGACAAAGTAGTAACCTGTTACGGTGTGGATGCAGCAGGCAGAACTGAAACCGCAAACGCAGACCAGACAACTGATGCTGTTAAAACACGTACTAACAAATACGTTATGGACTTTGTACCATACATCAGCAGTTTCAGACTTGAAAACGATGAAGAGATTTCCCGTTCAAGACTCGGTCGCTATCCTGTTCAGGCAGGCGCAAAAGTCCGCGTATACGGTTATAACTTTGCCTCAGGCGCAATCTACAAAGTTTCATTCTTCAACACCACTGAAGGAAAACAGGCTGCTACTGCAAACAGTGATCTTGGAACTCAAACCGGAACAATCGGAACAACTGCCGGTTCAGGAGACGGATACATTACAATTACCGCTCCGGATTATTCATGTTTTGTTCAGGTAGAAATTACTCAAGGGCCGGAAGGTTCTACAGTAACAAAAGCCACACAGAATAACACAAACGAAAACAAGGGCTGGAACATTGAAGAAGGAAGTTCTACCGCATACAAAACAAACGGAAAGAACTTCTGGACTGATGACAGATATCTGAGTGTCTGGAAAGTAGGATCAACGTTTGATAAGAGCTTTAATCCTATAAGTGGAACAATGAGTAAATTCACAGCGGATAATTCTAAAAAATATGAACAAGGGTCAAATTATACAACCGGAATTTCAAAAGATACATTGCTTACTGTCTGGGCATCCAATGATAAGATGATGCACGATGCAATTCTTGGAGGAAATCGCCAGAATAATAGCTGTAGTCAGGCAAACACAGCATTTGCTCTTCCTCCTGATGATACAGACATGGTAATAATTAATAACATTCCATTCTATGTTTCTTTGGATAATGGTGTTAAAGATTCAGGAGACTGGAAAGGCGGATTATTGATGTATCAGGATGGAATGACTCTTCAATCAATAACCAATGGATCAAAATTTGTTATTGAACAGCAGGGTAACAGCGATATTGAACAACCGGACTCTTCGGATGGTAAAGACGAAAAATTATTCCAGTTCCAGAATCCGAAAATAACTGGCTATAAAGATGGAAATAATTATTATCTTTATACAAGCTATTATGATTCATATGCACATTGTTTAAAATATGCGGAAGGAAAATTCTATACTACAGATGGAAAACCGGAACAGAATTTTACTAATACTAGTTTGCTGGCTAGAACCTTTGATGATCCAACTGCCGGAAAGTGTGTAATTGCCGGTTATGATACGACAATTACAGATGGAAAAGATTCAACAGTCTTAACATTTAAAGAAGAGGCTGGTGAATGGAGTGATATCAAGGTTTATAACAAAAAACCAGTTGTTGTGTACTACAATAAAACTATTGGTACTCTTCAGTTAGCATACGGAACATCTGGTAAACCAGAAACAGGAAGAATGCATACGCTTTCTGAAGCTAAAGTTGAATCATATACCGAGGGAACAAAAGGATGGTTTTATAATACTCTGAAAAAGCCGGCAGGAGTTTCTGATTTTGGTAGATATGTAAGCATGGAAATTGATTCAACAGGAACACTCCATATTGTTACACAGGATGTAGATCGTGGGGTTCTGTACTATGGAACAGTTACAACTGCTAAGTATAGTTCAGGAAAAGAAACAACTGAAATTGCAGCTAGAGATTATCTCGATGTCTCCTGGAAAATTGTAGATGCAACAAGTTCAGTAGGAAGATGGTCAGAATTGCAATTGAACGATTCTTCTTTACCAGTAATCACTTATATGGATTCTGCAAGATTAAATACAAGAAGTGCTGTAAAACTTGCTTTCTTTGATGGAGAAAAATGGGAAGCACAGACAGTTCCTGCAAAATATGAGTCATCGGATGATAAATTGAGTCTTGTTTGCAAGGCAAAAGATTTAAGCGGAGAATATAACGATTACGCCGTCGGTTTCAACTCTTCAATGTACGCAGTCGACTTCCTGCGTGGTGAAAAGTAGCCACATTAAACAGTTTTCTATCCTGGTTTAGGAGAGAATAAAACACTTCTGCCCGGCTCTGATGAATTGCGCTTCATCGGTGCCGGGCTTTTTTTATTCAAGACAAAGCTCCCGGTCTGGAGAAAGCCCTTCTGACCTGCGAAATAGGGGTCTGTCCCCCTTTTTCAGCCTTTATCCCTGCGAAAATAAGGGGTCTGTCCCCTTTTTTCGTGGAATAAGAGCTTAGGCCCCGGGATATTCTCTGATTTTTTTGTGAAATGGATTCCGACAGGTGGAGGGAAGGCGGAATCCCGGGAATTTAGGGGGTCTGTCCCCCTTTTTCAGCCTTTAATCCTTGTGAAAAAAGGGGTCTGTCCCCTGTTGTATCCCGGAAGCCCGGGGAGGGGGAGAATGAAAAGGGCCCTCCTGCGAGCTGCCGCTGGTGTAGCTTCTGCATTGTTCCGCTGCCGTAAGGGGCTCCTTTTTTATAATCGTGAGGCAGTAAAAATCTCTAACATCGATGTGAAAAAGTTCCGATTATAGTAGTATGACTATCCTCATTTTCGCACTTGCTTTACTTCTGGGTACGGCGCCTTTGTCGGCTCAGAGCATCAAACCTCTCTATCAGCTTCCGGATGTTACTGCTTCCGGAGAAAAGGAGAACGGGCAGTTTGTTGTGGGGTCAGACTCCGGGCTTTTCCGGGTTTCGGCTTCCAATAATGCTATTCCAATCTGGACGGAAGGTCGTGTTGACCAGATCATCCGCATTGAACGTACTTCTCTGAATCCTGAAGGCTGGTTTTTCCGTACAACAAAAGGAATCCTCTACTCAAGCGACCTGAAGACTTTTGAAGAACGTAACGAAGGGCTTCCATTCCTTACTGTAAAGAAATTCGACGGAAAAGAAGCAAAGACTGTAAAGCAGATCAACACAATCGAGGATATGAGTGTAAATCCGCTTAATCAGAATGAAATCGTAATTGCCACAAAAAAGCAGGTATATATTTCGCGGGATGCAGGAAAGACATGGAAAGCTCTTGGTTCTATGAGCATGATTACTCCGGGAATCAAGGCTGTTGCTGTAGCCACTATTCAGGAACGCACTGTGGTGTTCATGAGCCACCCGCTTCTTGGATTTTCATACACTTTCCCTGATGATGCAAAACCGGTATGGAATGATGTGGATGCTGGTTTTGAAAAAATGCCGTCACTTACTACACCGGATGAAATTTCTGACATTTGTGTGGTTTCCCGCCACGGATATGACGGAACCCTTAATACTGAAGTTTATGTTTCGCAGACTTATCTTCCAAGAATCTATAAGTTCAACTGGGAAGAAAAGAAAGCTGAACTCATCTACAAAGGAGATCAGTTCCTTTCTGTAACTGATGGCCTTACTCTTGTTGATGATGTGATGATGTTCACAACTGTAGAAGGATTCGGAGCCGTAAACCTGCAGACTCTTGAAAGCCCGGGAACTCCGAAAAACCTTGAAGAATGGCACAAGGCTTTTGCTTCAGTTCACGGAATGGTTAACTCTGCCTGGATTCCTTCTTCGCGCAGCGGATTCGGGAAAGGCGTTCTTCTGAATGAGCTCTGGCTCCTGTACCCTGGAACAGTAAATACTCCTTATGCTCAGACTGCTGACGGAAAGAAATCGCTTTATGGATCTGCCTACCAGTGCCGTAACAAAGAAGGCATTGAAAAGTACAAGAAGATTATCAAGGATAATAAACTGAACAGTCTTGTAATTGATATGAAAGATGACTACGGTCTTCTGCGTTATGATTCGAAAAATCCGGAAGTTCTGAAAAAGGCTAAGACTTCGATGTATGCCGTGAACCTGGATTCTTTCGTGGAAGAATTCAAGAAAGACAACATCTACCTTGTTGCCCGAATTGTTGTTTTCAAGGACAGAAATCTGGCTTCATACGGTGGAGCAAAATATGCTGTATGGGATTACAAGAACAACAAACCGTGGGTGGGAATCAAGGATTACGAAGATGTTCTTGATGAAAACGGAAATTCAATCGGGAAGAATCCAATCTATTACGATGAAAACTGGGTTGATGAGTACTGCGAAGAAGTCTGGGAGTACAATGTTCAGATTGCAAATGAACTGATTTCCCGCGGATTTGATGAAATCCAGTTTGATTATATCCGCTTCCCGACGGACGGGTACAATCTTAGAAATGCAAGTTACCGCTGGCAGTCAAATGGAATGGACAAGGAATCTGCCCTGATTTCGTTCCTTTCATACGCCCGCGAAAATATTGATGCACCAATTGGAATCGATATCTACGGTGCCAACGGCTGGTACCGCTCGGGAACACGCACAGGGCAGGATGCGGAAACTCTCTGCGAATATGTAGATGTTATCGGACCTATGTTCTATCCGAGTCATTTTGAACAGTCGTTCCTGAACTATTCGCCGGCTGCTGACCGTACTTACCGCATCTATTACTATGGAACATTCCGCAATACTGTAATCTGCCGTAACAGAGCTCTGATTCGTCCGTGGGTTCAGGCATTCTACCTGAATGTAAGCTACGACCGCCTGTATTACGATGCAGATTACATCCAGAAGCAGATTTTCGGCGCCCGTGATTCTGTGGACCACGGCTATATGTACTGGAACAACTCCGGGGATTATTCAAGGCTTCTTCCGGATATTGAAAAGGATACTCCGTTTACAGGAACTGCGCCGGAGGCTGACCCCCAGTTCCCGAAACCGACGTTGGGAACTCGAAAAAAGCCTGTTTATATTGATTCGGGCATTTCCATTCTGGACAGTGTCCTGAATCAGAACGAACGGGATGACATTGCGTTCACTCCGTTCCTTCAGCTGCCGTTTATTACAACGCAGGATTAATTAGACTTTTCTTTTAAAACAAGCGGAAATTTGGAGAGAGAGCCGGTTGTTTTAGAGGGGTCTGTCCCCCTTTGGAGAGAGGGGGGGGACAGACCCCTATTTTTTTTGCGGAGAAACAGCTCAATTCGGGATATTAACTGAAAAGAGGGAAGGAAAAAAAGAAAAAAGGGGACAGACCCCTCTGAAAAAGTGTTTTTTTACGTGACAGAGGGGACAGACCCCTGTTTTTCGTGGACTACAGGAATTGAAAGTGATAAAATCAGTGTTATGGAACAGTATAAAATTGATTTTATTAACTTCATGCTTGAGTCTCAGGTATTGAAATTCGGTGATTTTACCCTTAAAAGCGGAAGAAAATCACCTTTCTTCATGAACGCAGGTGCATATGTAACCGGCAGCCAGCTTATTAGACTGGGAAGATTCTATGCTCAGTCAATTCACGAAAATTTCGGTGATGATTTTGACGTTCTTTTTGGGCCTGCATACAAAGGAATTCCTCTTTCAGTATGTACAGCAATGGCTTATTCGGAACTTTACGGGAAAGAAGTACGTTATTGTTCTAACCGCAAGGAAGCCAAAGACCATGGGGATGCAGGAATCCTCCTTGGAAGCAAAATCAAAGATGGAGATCGTGTTGTAATTATTGAAGATGTTACAACATCTGGAAAGTCAATCGAAGAAACTTACCCTATCATTTCAAGCCAGGGAAAAGTTGAAATCGTAGGTGAAATTGTAAGTCTGAACAGAATGGAAAAGGGGCTTGATACAAACAAATCAGCTCTGGAAATGATTTCAGAAAAATATGGCTTCAAAACATGCTCAATTGTTACAATGAACGATGTTGTTGAAGCACTTTACGATAAAGGCGATAAAAAAGTAATCACTCCGGAAATCAAGAGTCGGATTGATTCTTATTATGCTGAGTACGGTTGTAAATAAACTGACCTGATACAGCTTTGGGCAGAACTCTTACAGCACTGTAGTTCTGTTCCATAGCTGTGAAGGTAATTGGTGTCCCGTCTTGAAACAGAACAATTTTGTTCTCTA
Source organism: Treponema sp. (assembly GCA_045617385.1). Classification (GTDB taxonomy): domain Bacteria; phylum Spirochaetota; class Spirochaetia; order Treponematales; family Treponemataceae; genus Treponema_D. Next base: position 11,927 of record JAZLIM010000041.1, on the reverse strand, counting down.
TATCAATTTCAGAAATTACTAAGTCTGAAATGAACGGACCGTTCCACAAGAAGCATGGATATTCTTCAGGATCCGGCATACGTGATATGAACTGGTCGAATGAAATCATAAAAACGACATACTTTTATTAAGATTGCTTATATAAACCAAAACTCTCATCTACTATTTATTAGAGTGTAAAAGATAAAGAAACTCTCATTTGTGAAAAACAGTTTCTTCTATAATACGAAGCTGTCAAAGTTGAAAAAGCACCGCAGTTTGTTGTATAATTTTTGCAATCATTTTATAAAGGGAATTACTATGCCAAAAATTGAATGTAATGAAAACCTTTTCTTCCAGAGCCTTGGAAAAAAATACGACTACGATACACTTGAAAATCTTCTGCCTTGTGCAAAAGCAGAACTTGATGAAAAACCAGACATGTCTCAGCCGGAGTCTGAACGTGTAGTAAAAATCGAGCTTAACGATACAAACCGTCCTGACCTCTGGTCTACAAACGGTGTTGCACGCCAGCTCCGTATTCATGCAGGCGGAAAAACTGCAGATTACGATTCATTTCTTTCACGCAAAGGAAAGATTCTGGACTGCGAAAACCGCATTGTAAACGTTGATCCTGAACTTAAAGATGTTCGCCCATACATGGTAGCATTCATGATTGCGGGAAAACCAATCGATGATCCGATGCTCAAAGACATTATCCAGACACAGGAAAAGCTGGCCTGGAACTTCGGACGCAAACGTAAGTCCATTTCTATGGGTATTTACCGCATTGATCAGGTTGAATTCCCTGTAGAATATCACGCAGTTGATCCTGATAAGACTTCTTTTGTACCTCTTCAGTGTACAGAACCAATGACATGCCGTCAGATTCTTACTGACCACCCTAAAGGAAAAGATTTCGGATGGATTCTTCAGGATATGAAGAAATTCCCGCTCCTTTCGGATGCAAAGGGCGAAACACTTTCTATGGCTCCAATCATCAACTCAGCTACTCTTGGTGCTGTTCAGGTTGGTGACAAGGACCTTATGGTTGAACTTACTGGTGACAATATTGAAAACCTGATCCTTTCAGCAAACATAGTTGCATGTGACTTTGCTGATCAGGGATACGAAATCAAACCAATCCTTTGTAAACATCCTTATGATACAGGCCTTGGAAAAGACATTGTAGTTCCTTACTACTTCCAGCCTTCTACAAAAACAACTCTTGGAGCTGTAAACAAACTTCTGGGTTCTGATCTCACAATGGATCAGGTTGCAGATGCCCTTACACGTATGGGAAGCAAGGTAGAAGTTAATGGTGAAAATATTGAACTCTGGCCAGCACCTTACCGCAACGACTTCCTCCATGAAGTAGACATCATCGAAGACGTAATGATTGGTATGAATCTTTCAAGTTTCAAATCACAGAAGCCGAATTCATTCACAATCGGACGTCTTTCACCGCTTACACAGTTCAGCCGTAAAACACGTGATCTGATGGTAGGTCTTGGATACCAGGAAATGATTTTCAACTACGTTGGAAGTAAGAAAGACTATATTGACAACATGCTGATTGACGGATCAAAAGTTATCGAAATTGCAAATCCAATGAGCGAAAACTATCAGTTTATCCGTCCGGAAATCATTTCTTCACTGCTCAGAGCTGAAAGCAACTCGGCAAATGCTATCTATCCTCACAAAATCTTTGAAATCGGTAAAGTTGCATACCTGAAGGAAGATGAAAACACAGGAACAGCAACACGTCATCACCTTGGTTTCCTTTATGCCGGTGCTGAAGCAAACTTCAACAATCTGGCCTCAGAAGTTGCATCACTTATCTACTTCCTTGACCACAAATACGAAGTAAAAGAATCTTCTGATCCACGCTTTATTCCTGGACGTCAGGCTTCCCTGATGGTTGACGGAAAAGAAGTAGGAATCTTTGGTGAAGTTCACCCTCAGGTTCTTGAGAACTGGAACATTACAACTCCTTGCGCAGCTGCAGAAATTGATCTTGAAGCTCTGTAGGAGTTAACATTACTTTTTGTTGAAAAGCCTGTTTCGGAAGAGACAGGCTTTTTTTTGTTTGAACCATAGGGGACAGACCCCATTTCGTTGACAAGGGGGTCTGTCCCCTATGATTTTTTTCAAAGATTTTTCCTAATTTTAAAATTTCAGGCCATATTATATACAGGATATAGAAATGGCTAGAAAACCAAGAAAAGAATCTACGCTTCAGATTTATCATGTCATTATGCGTGGAAATAACAGACAATCAATTTATTTTGATGATAATGATAGAGAATTCTTTATTAATCGAATTTATAAGTATTCAGAGCAATTGAAAATTAGTATTTATTCATATTGTTTAATGGGGAATCATGTTCATATTTTAGTCGGAAATGTTTCAAAAGCGTATTTGAGCTTATTTGTTCAGAAATTAGCAAACAGTTATGTGTATTATTTTAACCATAAATATGATTGCAGCGGCCATCTATTCCAGGGAAGGTTTAAAAGTGAACCAGTAGAGGATGAGGTTTACCTGAAAAACATTTTAAGATACATTTTGAAAAACCCTTCAAATGCAAAAATTTCGAGAATTGATGACTATAATTGGAGTAGTTATAAAGCCCTAATGAATACAAAGCAGAACCGGCCTATAGATAGTGATTTTGTGATAAATCTTTTTGGCTCTCGAGAAATGTTAAATAGGTTTTTGGAAGTTTCAGATGAAAACGAATATATGGAATATGAAAATAAGCCTTATATACCGGATCAAATAGCTAGAAAAATAATTTTGGAATTATTGAGAATGAACAATGTTCATAAAATACAACAGCTTCCGCAAAGTAAATTACAAGAACTTCTCAAGGATGTAAAATACCGACACCTTTCAATATCTCAAATCAGCAGGATAACCGGACTTCCCCGCAAAGTAATTAAGCAAGCATAAGAAATATCGTTCTTCAAATAAAAACATAAAAGAAATAACATAAGAAAATGAAGAAACTGAAGAAATCTTTTGATACTTAGGGGTCTGTCCCCATTTAATCCTTATATTCTATGGATTTGACTACCTTCTTGTTTGGACGTATAATTATCTGATGGCTGAACTGTACGTTATCGCTACACCGATTGGAAATTTGGGAGATATTACTCTCAGGGCAATTGAAACGTTTAAAGCCGTAGATTGTGTTGCTTGTGAAGATACAAGGCACACACTGCAGCTTCTTAATCATTTGGACGTTAAAAAGCCGTTGATTTCCTGTCGTGCCCAGAACGAAAAGCAGGCTTCGGAACGGATTATTCAGCTTTTGAACGAAGGAAAGTCGGTTGCCTATGCTTCTGATGCAGGTACGCCAGGAATTTCTGATCCGGGTGCAGTGCTCTGCGACTGTGTTCGCGAAGCTGGCTTCACTGTTGTTCCGATTCCGGGACCAAGTGCTTTTGCAACACTTGTAAGTGTTGCTGGATCAGGTGGAAAAACCCTCATTATGGAAGGTTTCTTAAGTCCTAAACCTGGAAGACGTCGTAACCGTGTAAAGGAATTGATGGCAACCGGAGCTGCAGTAATTATTTACGAATCTCCGTTCAGAATTGTAAAGTTGTTAAATGATATTGCCGATATTGATAGTAATCGGCGAATAGTGGTGGGGCGAGAGCTGACAAAGTTACACGAAGAGATTACCAGCGGAACTGCAAAAGAAGTTTATGACGACTATGCATCCCGTCAGTCGATCAAAGGTGAATTTGCAGTTTTTATTGCCGGAGATAAAAATAGTATTCAGAATTCTGAAGAATCTGCCGATAATTAAAGAGCAGAGGGGTAGGACGATATGATGATAAACAAGATTAACGAGTTAAATCCTCTTAACAACGTTCAGAGCACAAAGAAAACAGAAAATGTTGCAAAATTCAGCGCAGGATCTGATTCTATTGAAGTATCTGATGAAGCCAGACTCAAAGCAGAAGCTTACTATCTTCAGAAAGTAGCTGACGAAACACCTGATGTTCGTGCTGATCGCATTGCAGAAGTAAAAGCAAAAATCAAGGATCCGTCTTATTTGAATAATGCTGTTATTCAGTCTGCTGCAGAAGGAATTATGGCTAGTTTCGGACTTTAATAGCCTGGAAACACTAAATTTACTTAATTGATTTACTAAAATGTGTAAGAAAGACGGACCATGTGTTCCGTCTTTTTTTTTGCGTGAAATAGGGGTCTGTCCCCTTTTTGATAGCCTTGTTCTAGGGGTCTGTCCCCTCTGGTTCACCTTTCACGCACAAATGGAGCAAAAAAATGGCAGATTTCGTATTCAGAATGTCACCAAATGTAATTCTGGGGTCATATACAACTACAAGACTGGGGCAGCTTGCCCGTGAATGGGGTACACGCTACCTGGTTATCATGGATCCGATTCTTTCGGAAGTAAATCTGGGCGAAAAAATTATTCAATCCCTGAATGAACGCAAGATTGAAAACTTTACGTTCAGCGACTTCTCTGACGGATGTTCTACAAAGACTCTTCAGCGGGCTCTTACCCTTGCAAAGGAAGGGCATATCCATGGGATTATCTGTGTAGGCGGCCTTAAAGCCATGAATATCGGACGTCTTGTTTCGGCACTCTTCAACGAAGTACACGATATGTACAACTTTGTTGACGGAGCAGTCCCGAATGCTGCCGCTCTTCCATGTATCTGCGTGCCTACAACTTTCCGTTCACCTTTTGTGTTTACAAGTCAGGCTCCGGTAATCGATTCACGTTCAAATCAGCTGAAACTGCTTCATGTTCAGAACAATATCGTAAAACTTCTCCTTATCGATCCGAACATGATGCTTACTCTTACAGAAAACCAGAATGCTTCAATGATGCTGGAAATTCTATGTATGGCAGTTGAAGCTTATATTTCTCAGAAAGAGAACTTTTTCAGTGATATGTTTGTAGAAAAAGCCGTAGAACTCCTTGGATATGCCATGGATGGAGCGACATCACTGGAAATTACTACTCCACAGGAGATTCTGATGGCTCAGAGTGGTGTTATGACATCAATCGCCAATGGTTCCAGCTCTCTTGGAGTTGCTTCCCTTCTGAGTATGACGATTAATGCCCGTTACAACATTTCAAAATCGCTTATTTCAACAATTCTGTTCCCATATATTATCGAAGATGCAATCCAGTTCAAGACCGAACGCCTGGCAAAGCTTGCCCGCATTCTCAAAATTGCAGACAAAGAAATGACAAACGAAGAAGCAGCTCATGCTCTTGCAGAAAACGTACGCCAGAGAATAGCAAAATCGAACCTTCCGGCCCGACTTAAAGACCTTCAGCTTACTGTAGAACAGCTTGCACTGGCTGCAGAAGATGCCGGACAGATTGAAATCGTGAACAAACTGCCTCGTTCCATGACAGCTGATGATCTTTTTGACCTTATCAAGCTGGCTTACTGATATTTTAGAAAATGATTGAACCAACAAAGCTTTTTGAACTCTCCGGTGGCCAGAAAAGACGCAAACTTGCACTGACTTTTGGCGCCCTTGAACGCGATATTGCCGGAATTGCCGAAAAAGGCACAGAATATTCTTTCAAAAACCTGCCGCGGCAGGAATATACAAAAAGAATGGCGGAAGTTCTTCTTAAAGATGACAAACTTCCGCCTGAAGCGGCAGAAGAAATCCGTAATCTCATGGGGTCTGTCCCCTTTGACGAACTCCGCCTTTGCAACGTCTGCCGGAATCATCTCCTCAGAATAATCGGGACTTTCCCGGCTGAATGGGACCTGGTTATTGCGCCCCATGCAGCGCCAACACAGGAAGATGGAACTGTTCGTAAGCGTTCTTTTTACCCGGGAGTAGCAGTTTATGCCGAAGATATCCGTTCTCCGTTCAATATGGGGTCTATTTTCCGAACTGCAGAGGGTATGGGAGCCGAAAAAGTGATCATTTCGCCATTCTGCGTTGATCCTGAACAACCCAGAGCTATACGAAGCGGAATGGGCTGTATTGAAACAATGGGCTATGAACGCATGGCCGTGGAAGATTTACCGGGGTCTGTCCCCGTTTTCGCCCTCGAAACAGGCGGAACTCCAATCGATGAGTTTGTTTTCCCGGAAAAAGGGGTTTGCATAATCGGATCGGAGGAACTGGGGGTCAGTCCTCAGGCACTAAAAAGGGCCACCTACGGACGGGTAACCATTCCAATGATCGGGCTGAAAGCCAGTCTGAATGTTGGGGTTGCTTTCGGGATTCTGATGCAGAAATGGTGTGAAGCTCTTGAAAGACGCTAGAGTGTCTTCTGGAAAGCCTCTTCTGCCTTTGCGGCGATTCTGCTGAACTTGTCTTCCGTAATGATATTGAACTGTCTCAGAATTGTTTTGTCTATCTGATAGAAATCTACCGACTTGTCATTATATCTGGACATCATATCGGCAATATAGACGATTGCTACAGATTTGGAAATGTCTCTTGGGGAATAAAGCGGATCATGATGATACAGAATTGCATTTGCAAGACTGTCAGGGAAGTTGAAATTCTTTGCAATAAGCCAACCCATGAAACCGTGATTGATTCCTGCAGAAAGGGCGTTAATCGTAGTAAACGGAATGTCGTTCTTCTTGCATGATTCCTGCAGCGCATTCATCTGGGCTTCATCTGCGGTTGTAAAGAATACACGGCCAAGATCATGGAACAATCCCTTCATGTAAATCTCTTCAGAAGAAACAGAATCTTCAGCAGCAAGATTTCTTGCCAGGTTGAAGGCATAGAATGCAATTCTGGAAGAATGTTCCCAAAGTCCGTATTCGTCGTCCAATGGGTTGATGAACCTTAAAGTCTGGTTTTTGCGGCTGTAAAGAACACGCAGTGTATCAAGACCAATCAGTTCAAGTGCCTTCGGGAGTGAAGAACACGGAATATTCATTACCTTATTAACGTACTGCATTGCAATCAGCGAAAGTGAAATATCCTTGCTGATTTTTTTTGAAAGTTCAGGAATTGAAACGTTTACATTATCAAGAAGCGAAGCAATTTCCAGAAGCTTAGGCTGGAATACAGGAATAGTCTTTACGGAAGAAGAATAATCCTTTGAAAGAGTCTTGATTGCCGCATCAGTTTTCTTATTTACCGGAAGAATGATACGAGTGATTGTTTCTCCGTTTTCAGAAATGACCTGATAGTTTTCTTCCGTAAGCCCGATTTTTTCAAGCATCAGGATGATGATAACGATACCAAGACCGGCACCTTCAGAGTTGTCGAGAATCTTATTCAGAACTTCTTCTACCGAACTGTATTTCTGGGCACGGGCAAGTTTGTCGTGGATTCTTTTGTATTCAAAAAGAGTAAGTTCGCGGTTGTTGTGAATTTCAATCTTGATTTTGTCTTTGTATTCCTGAAGAACCAGACGAACATAAAGTCCGGCTTTTTTCTGAAGTGTAAGATAATGATTGATGTCATCCAGGGTATCTTCCTTGAAAGTTTTCATACCCGTGTTGTAGTCATCTTCATTATTAAGATCCAGTTTCTTTTCATTGAAATAGATCAGTTTTGTATTTGCTTTCTTTGCGTTGGAAATAAGTTCGCCAAGACAATAACTCAGGAAGGAGGCCATATGTTCCTGATGGCATTCCGAAAGGAATGTGGCAAGAACATCCTGCATATAGTTTTCCATAGAACGCGGAAGCGTATAAGTGGTAATGGAAATAGGCAGCCACAGCCGGATTGAGGATTTTATCTTCTCTTTATCAATTGCTTTTTTATTGTCTTCTTGAATCATAGAGATATTTAATTTTATCACGACAAATCTGAAATGAAAAGCATATCTATAAAATCTCCACATAAAACGATTTATGATATGGGAATTTTACCTATTGTCTTTTGAAAATACTGTAGTAGAATATTTGCATAAAATATCGGAATTTGGCGTCTTTTGACGACACATAGGAGAAAAAACATGATTGGAAATGTACCAAAAGTAAAACTCGGTATCATTGCTGTAAGCCGTGACTGCTTCATCATCTCTCTTTCAGAGAAACGCAGAGCTGCTATTGTTAAAGCTTATGGAAAAGCATCTGAACTTTACGAATGCAAAGTAACAGTAGAAAACGAAGCAGATATGCTCAAAGCTGTTGCTGATGTAAAAAAAGCAGGTTGTAATGCACTTTGTGTATTCCTCGGAAACTTCGGTCCAGAAACACCTGAAACACTTATCGCCAAGAACTTCGACGGTCCTGTAATGTACGCTGCTGCTGCAGAAGAAACACAGACAAACCTGATCGACGGCCGCGGTGATGCTTACTGTGGTGTACTGAACTGTTCATATAACCTCGGTCTCCGCCACCTTAAAGCTGTAATGCCAGAATATCCAGTTGGAACAGCTGAAGAAGTAGCACAGATGATGAAAGACTTCATCCCTGTAGCACGCACACTCATTGGTCTTTCTAAACTCAAGATCATCACATTCGGACCACGTCCACAGGACTTCTTCGCATGTAACGCACCAATCAAAGGTCTTTACGACATCGGTGTTGAAATCCAGGAAAACTCAGAACTCGACCTTCTCGTTTCTTACAAAGCACACGCTGGTGACCCACGCATCGCAAAGGTTATCGAAGAAATGAAAGCTGAAGGTGGAGACGCCTTCCCAGAAATGCTGGAAAGAATGGCACAGTTCGAAGTTACACTTCTTGACTGGGCAAAAGCAAACAAAGGTGCACGCGACTACGTTGTATTTGCAAACAAATGTTGGCCTGCATTCCCAGAAGCATTCGGATTCGAACCTTGCTATGTAAAGAGCCGCCTTGCATCAAAAGGTATCCCTGTAGCATGTGAAGTAGATAGCTTCGGTGCTCTTTCAGAATACATCGGAACATGTGTAACTGGTGCTCCAGTAACACTCCTCGACATCAACAACTCTGTTCCAGCAGATATGTACGAAGAAAGCATCAAAGGAAAGTTTGGTTACGACTACAAACTTACAGATACATTCATGGGATTCCACTGTGGAAACACACCATTCTGCCGTCTGGCAAAAGAATCAAAACCAGCTGTTAAATATCAGCTGATCCAGCACCGCCTCCTTGAACCAAAAGGAAGCAAACCAGACTTCACACGTGGTACTCTTGAAGGAGATATCGCAGCAGGCGACATCACATTCTTCAGACTCCAGACATCTGCAGACACAACACTCAAAGCATACATTGCTCAGGGTGAAGTTCTCCCAGTTGCAACACGTTCATTCGGTGGTATCGGTGTATTCGCAATTCCAGAAATGGGACGCTTCTACCGCCACGTACTGGTAGAAAAACAGTACCCACACCACGGAGCTGTAGCATTCGGTCACGTTGGAAAAGCACTCTTCACAATCTTCAAATACCTCGGTATCGAAGATGTTGCTTACAACAAACCAGCAGGACAGCTTTACGCAACAGAAAATCCATTCAACTAATTCTTAGTTACTGGTAAATAGAAAAGCCCGTTGGACTTCGGTTCAACGGGCTTTTTTTATAATCAAACGGTTCCTGAGCTTGCGGTCCCTGAGCTTGTCGAAGGGTCGAAGGGGCGAAGGCTCCATTTGATTATGCTTCAGGCTTTTCTTTCTTCTTTTCGCTTATATGATAAGGGCGGTGGGAAGAATAGACACAGCCGCAGTACTGCTGGCGGTAGAGTCCGTATTCTGCACTCAGATCAAGACTTCGCTGGGCTCCGTTCTTCGTACGGAAATTTGAAGGAAGCCATTCAGGACTGCCGGGTGCCTTGTGAGCTTCTGCTACGGCGTAGCCTTCCTGATTGATCTTTTCGGAACTTTTGAAACGGCTGATGGAAAGGGTTGTACAGAAGTAATCAAATCCGCCTTTCTGTGCGTATTCAAAAGCTTTTTCAAGTCTCAGACGGTAACACCGCCTGCACCGTTCCCCGCGTTCTTTTTCGTCGGCCAGTTCCGGTTCGTTTTTCACGTTTATTGCGGTGTAATATTCTTCGGGATTATATTCTTCCACAATAAGGGGAATGTTATGCTCCACAACCGGGGGGAAGATCTTATAAAGATCTTTCAGTTCGTTCAGGCGGCGGTAGTATTCTGTATCCGGATAGATGTTCGGGTTATAGAACAGCACGGTTATGTCAAAATGAGTACACAGAAATTCCAGTACGGAACTGGAGCACGGGCCGCAGCATGCATGAAGCAGAAGCTTTGGTCTCCGGTTTTCTTCTGAAAACTTGTTGAGAAGATAATCGAGCTGTTTGGTGTATTTGCAGCGGGTCATAGAAATAAAAAAAGACAAACATCAAGCCTGAGGAATGAATCCTGCTGTATGCTCATGTTTGTCTTTGGAAAACCAGGATTAGCCTATTGTTGTACCGATGTAATCCTGGTCGTTCAGAATTGCCTTGATGTTTGGAATGTTCTTTCCGCCTGCGCAGATTACTTTCATTCCGAGCTCAGAAGCTTTCTTTGAAGCGATAGGATCGAAAGGACAGTTCTTTCCAGGAACCCATTCGTCACCAACCATCTTGCGGAAGTCTTCCCAGCTGATGTTGTCGATTGGTGTTGCATCCGGATTTTTGCGTGGATCATCTGTGTAAACTTTTTCGATGTTTGAAAGGTTTACGACTGTTTTTGCATCGAACTTTTCACCAAGGAAAACAGCGTCTGTGTCTGTTGAGAATCCTGGTTTCCATCCTGCAGCCAGAAGAACCTGACCGTCGAATTTAACATCTTCAGTCGGATTGTAAACAACGTCGTTTTTGCAGTAGTCGCCGAAGCAGGCTTTTACCAGCTGAGCGTTCAGACGTGTTGTCATGATTCCGATCCAGTCTGCTGAGTTGTTGTCTGCATCAGCACAAACTTCTTTGTAAGCGTTCTGGTAAAAGCGTGCAGGTGCACCACCACCTACAACCAGGATAAGGCGGTTTGATTTATCGGCGTCCAGCCATTCTTTTGCCATTTCCACAAATGCTTTGAGGAATGGTGCATCCGGTTTTTCCGGAACAACGATTGAACCACCAAGTGAAAGTACTTTAGTCATATATATATATCTCCTTTGAAAATAGATTACTTTAATCTCCTGAAAAATGGGGCCCCGCATCGCGAGTTGCGCCTTCGAAGGCATATGTCCTCGTTCGCAAGCTCACTGCGGGAGGCCTTCGGGTCACAACTCGCTGCGCCCCATTTTTTCGTTTTATATAAATTGCGCAAAGGAGATATCATAGACACCTCCAAAGCGAAAGGGGCAACGCCAAACTGCGTCCCATTTTTCATTTATCAAATTGTTTCACGCAGGAGATATCGTAGATGTTTCCTGGGTGAAAGGGGTCCGGGGAATACCCCGGAGAAGGGGGTGTGGAGGCAACGAAGTGCCGACCAGGGGGAAGGCTTTCCCCCTCCTCCTTATCTTTCTTCTCTGAAGTAAGGAATGCTCAAACCGGCCGGGGCCTGATATTCTTTCTTCTTCTGGAGGCTTATGAAAATTAATACCACGATTGTGGCAATGTACGGCAGCATATCCAGAATAATTGAGTTCAGTCTGATTCCAAGAAGGGTTACTCCCTGGAATTTGAAGCCGAGGCCCTGCAGGGCACCAAAAAGGTAAGCTGCAAGAATAGCTTTAAGAGGATTCCATGTACAGAAAATGATCAGTGCAACGGCAATCCAGCCGGCGCCTGCTGTAATGTTTTCGAGCCAGCTTGGAACAAAGACAAGTGAAAGGTAAGCTCCGCCAAGGCCGCACAGGAAGCCGCCAGTAAGAACGTTTGCATATTTGATTGCAGTAACAGGAATTCCAGAACTGTCGGCGGCGGTCGGATTTTCGCCGAAGGCGCGCATTGAAAGCCCGATTCGAGTTTTGTACATGTAAATGTAAATGAGGACTGCAAAAATCAGGGACATGTAAACATAAATGCTCTGGTCAAAAAGAGCAGGTCCGATTACCGGGATTTTATTAAGAAGAGGAATTGC
>JAZLIM010000040.1:0-5923 GCA_045617385.1 Treponema sp. | reverse complement strand
ATACCAAGAAGTGTCTTAAGGTTTACATCTTCACCAAGGATAATACCTTCTGTCTGATAGAAGTCTGAAAGGTGAGTTGCGTCTACTTTGTCGTAGCGGAAACAGCGTGCAATACCGAAGTATTTTCCAGGGATTTCAGCTTTGTGAAGCTGATGTGCAGAAAGTACAGTTCCCTGTGAGCGGAGAATCAGGCGGCGTGTAAATTCATTGTCGAATGAATAGTTCCATCCGCGGCTTCCTGTGTTTCCACCGTTTTCGTGAACGGCTTTAACGTTTGAAAGATATGGTTCTTCGATTGATTTTGCGTGTGTTGGATTCTTAAGACGGTAAACGTCGTGAATATCGCGGGCAGCGTGGAACTGTGGCATGAACAGAGCGTCCCCGTTCCAGAATTCTGTTTCTACGAGAGGTCCGTCGAATTCCTGGAATCCAAGAGAACAAAGTTTGTCTTTTACTGATTCAAGGAACTGAACGTATGGGTTTGTACGGCCCTGGATAATACGTGCAGGTGGAATTGAAATGTTGTATCCGCGGAATGTTCCGTTTTTCCATTCACCTGAAGCAAGCATTTTTGGAGTAACTTCACCGATTTCGTTACCTGTAACACCGGCACTTTTAAGCTCTTCCTTAACCTTTTTATACGCTTCTGTAACTTTGTAAACTACAGTTTCACGTTCGATGATTTTGAATGCACTGTCAGCAGCACCACGTTTCTTTGCAAGACCAGCCATTGCATCCTGTTCTTCAGAAGAAAGGTCAGCTTTGTTCAGTGTTACAGCATCTTTTGCTTTTGCCAGAAGTTTTGAAACAACTGAAAGACGTGCAGGAAGTTCTTTTCCTGTGTATTCAGCTTTCTTTTCTTCGTTCATTTTAAGAATGCCTTCTTTTGAAAGAGGACCGAAAGCAGAACCAATGTCTTTCTGTTCGCATCCGATTGCAGCAGCGATTTCAGGAAGAGTGTGTGCTCCGTTTTCTTTCAGGTAATTGATCATGCGTTCTTCAACAGTACCTGTTTCAGCAAGTTTTTTACCTGTTTCTGTGATTTCAAAGAATGTATGTGGAGTGCGTTTGATTTCTTTAAGGAGTTCTTTTCCGCCCAGCCAGCTGAATGCCTGGTTAGCGTGTCCTTCTTTGTATTCCAGTTCTTTCTGGAGTTTTTCTGAAGTCAGTTCATCCGAGTCTGAATACTTGAGCAGAACTTTGATCTCAAGCGGATGAAGGTTTTTAATGATATTTTTGATATCCATCTTTTTGCCTCGTAAAAAATTAAAAAGCCGGACTTCGTATAGAAATCCGGCTTTCATTTTACAAAATTTCAGATAAAAGTTGAATACTTACTTGCTGAATTTAAGGTACGAAATGTACTGAGCCATTTTGAACCCGCGTTCGTTCTTAAAGTACTTTTCCTTGTCTGGAACCAGGTAATTGTAGTGATAGTAGCGTTCCTTTGTGTATGCATCACCGTCTGTATTTGTGTATTCAGTGATTACAAGGAAGTCCTGGAGAACTGCAAGAACAGTGTTCATAGCTTCTCCGCGTTCGTACTGTGTCATCATACATGTGTAGTAGATGCGAACTTCATCATAAAGTGGTGAATATTCGATAACGATATTTCCTCCAACTTTTGAAAGTTCATCACTCATGTATTTCTTGTCTTTGAATGCGTTGAATCCTTCAGGAACGTTAATTGTCTGTGTTGTGAGCTTCTGCTGTTCAATTTTCTGAGCCTGTTTGAATTCTGTCTGTGGATCAACATAACCATCTTTTGTCTGGGCAAAAATCGAAACAGAGAAAGCAAGCATAAGAGCTGTAAGAACAAATAATTTTTTCACGATCTACCTCCGGACATTTTAAGTCCAAAATCTCTAAAATATCGAGTATGTAATAATTGTACCCGATTCCAAGAAAAAATCAAGATTTATTGCATACCGACCCGATACTATGCCTATCACAGGGCTTTTCCGAATCAGAACCGCTCCGTTTATCTCTTTCGGCTTGTTTTTAATCTCATTACGGTAATATTCCCGTACAGCCTGTTTCAGGGCATCCTCCGCGGCCTTCCGTATTCCGTCAAACCCCAGTGCCACGCTGCCGTATCCACGGCCGCTTATAGCTGCGTTTTTTATGGAAGACCACCGTTCCAGATTCTGAATCTGGTGGCTGTCCCTGTTGTAACGCACCCAGCAGTTCAAACGGTTATCTTCCTGACTGACCCACGGGCTTTCATACTGAATTTCCCGTTTCAATTCCCCGATGGGCTGAATTTCAGTCAGTTCAAAGTATTCCTCCACTCCACGGGCCTTGTCGGACGGCGTGTAAACGAAATTCCAGCCGTAAAGCATGCCGGAAAGCAGGAATTCTGTTGTTTCTTTCAGCATTTTTACGGAATAATCCATTTCTCCGGCTTTGAAATCGCCTGGTTCATAGAGTTCCGGATATGCGTCCAGAGAAGCCCACATGTGAAAACGCAGGGTTTCTTTGGTTTCCTGGGCGTATACACACAGTGCGTTCACAAAGAGAATCAACAATATCAATATTTTGTTACACTTAAATTTCACTATTTTTTATATCGGCTTTTTACATAAACAATTCACGAAAATTTCCGATAATCCAGGTATGGCAGACAAAAAGAAAAAAAAGACCGGCATTGGACTTGCAATATGGATGCTGGTAGCAATAGTAATCCTCATCATTTTCCTTGTTAAATGGGAAACAATTCACAATAACCTTATCCGCGCAGGACTCATTCAGGGCACAATTACTGAAAAAGTGGAAAAGCCTGAACCTGTAAAAAACGAAAAGAAGGCGGAAACACCAAAAAAGAAAGAAACAATTACACTTAAAGTTCAGGAAGAACCGGCAAAACAGGAAACTCCAAAAAAGGAAGAAAAACCTGCTCCTGAAGTAAAAGCGGAAGAGCGGAAGGAAAGCGAACCGGTAAAGGAACCTGAAAAAACAGTTGAAAAACCGGCAGAACCAGTGATCAAGGAAACTCCTCTTCCGGCTGCAAAAACTGACCTGAAACTCTGTTTTGTAATGATTGATGCAGACGGTTCGGTAAACTATAAGACCGTGGTTCGCTCAGTTCCAAAGAACGATTCTCCGCTGGTAACGGCAATCAATCTTCTTCTTGCAGGACCTTCATATACAAACTCTGCAGAAAAGAACTGTACTTCCCTGATTCCATCCGGAACCAAGCTTATTGGTGCCAGCGTAAAAGACGGAGTGGCCACACTTAATTTCAACGATGCTTTTGAGTTCAACTCTGACGGAATTGAAGGCTACATTGCACAGCTTAAACAGATCATCTATACGGCTACTGAATTTTCTACAGTTAAGTCTGTTCAGTTCCTGATTAACGGCCAGAAATACGAATATCTTGGAAGCGACGGAGTCTGGATCGGAACTCCTCTTGGACGCAGCAGTCTTTAATCTGAATCAGAGGGGACAGACCCCTCTTACGTTTTTCAACAACAAAAAAGGCGCCTACTGACAGGCGCCTTTTCTTATTTATTCTTTTTGATCAGGTTTTCAAAATACTTTCTGTTTGCCGTGAAATCCTTCTGGAAGGCGGTAAGCAGCAGCATGTCGAAAGAACCGCTTTTGTTCCGGGTAAGAATCTTGTAGTTCTTTACGGAATTCTGCGTCTTTGGCTGACTGATGTTTGAAAGAATCGTGTAGCCGTTATTGTCGGTTCTGATTGAAATGGAAGGAGCATCCACATAAGTGTCAGGGGAACTCATGATCAGGCGGCGGATAACAAACCAGTCAAAACGGTCTTTCAAAGCCTGATTCATCGGGATGCTTGCTGCCGACATAAGAGCTGCATCTCCAAGAAGCCACAGATTCTGCATAGACTGTGTCCAGTTTTCATCCAGAACGATTTTCTTTCCGTCCAGGTCATATTCTTTTACAGCGGCCGCGGTATTGATCTGTTGTACAGTTCCCGCATTTCCAGCTCTGATATCTATTCCCTTGAAGCTGTCAAAAGAATAATCAGTTGATGAATTCAGAGTCCCGAAAGTGGACAGAGTAAGAACTTCAAAACCGTCCGGATCCACAATCTTTTTGATGTTGAAAAGCGGAACCAGAACGTCAAACACAACTGTAACGTTTCCACCGAACTGTCCGAATTCCTGTTTTACATGACGCCCGTTATTCCAGAAGCCTTCAATAGTCTTATAGCCTTCCTCGCCTGGAGCTACAGGATCTGCTTTTATACGGCGTGAAGAAAATTCGTAGAACATGTCGTGAAGGTAGTTCACGATTTCTGTATCTTCAGTTCCCGGAAGAATTGCGGAAATAATTCTTTCGCCTGTCATTTCAAGATAAGGTTTGTCCGGATTAATTGTAAAAAGAATCTGGATGTTTTTTTCAGGAAGGTAATCTTTTTTATCGGCCGGAGCATAATAGCGCAGCTGGTAAGTGCTGTCATCGTAGCCCAGAAAACCGATGTAGCTTTCTCTTTCGAAGGAATTATCCCGGTAATAAACGTAATCACCGGAATTGTCAGGAAGATAAGGTGTAAAACCCGGAAGAGCAAAAAGAGTGGAAAACAAAAGTGTTACATAAACAAAAATAAAAGTTCTTTTCATAAATAAAGGTTTGTTTCCTCGTTAGAACAGACTCCCAGTCTCAAAATGGGAGTCTGTTCCAGCAATTTAAGCAATGCTTTGCTTTCCTTTAAGCGTTCAGTTTATCTAATTCTGCTTTTACAACTTCTGCAATTTTTGCAGCAGCTTCTGTTAAAGGAACAAGTTCAGCGTCTGCTTTGTTACGAAGTTTGATTTCAACGTTAGGAAGATTCTTGTCGCCAACAACAACGCGAACAGGGAAACCGATAAGGTCAGCATCATTGAACTTAACGCCAGGGCGTTCGTTGCGGTCATCAAGAAGTACTTCAACGCCAAGCTTTGAAAGTTCTTCGTAAAGCTGGTCTGCAGCTTCCTTCATCTTGTCTTTGTAAGCGATAGGTACAACGGCAACCTGGTAAGGAGCTGTAGACATCGGGAACATGATTCCTTTGTCGTCGTGGTAAGTTTCAATGATTGAAGCAAGTGTGCGGTCAACACCGATTCCGTAACATCCCATAAGAGGAACAACAGGTTTTCCGCTCTGATCGAGGTAAGTTACGTTCATTGCTTTTGTATATTTGTCACCCAGCTTGAAGATGTGTCCAAGTTCGTTTCCTTTTTTGCTGTAGAAAGGTTTTCCACAGTCAGGACAGGCGTCTCCGATCATTGCTGTGCGAACATCACCAACCATGAAAGGTTTGTAGTCGCGGCTTGGTTCAACGTGTTTAATGTGGAATCCTTCTTTTCCGGCACCTGCAAAGGCGTCGTGCATATCAACAACAGAAAGGTCCTGGATAATAGGACAGTTCAGTGTCATTGGACCAACGAATCCGTGTGGAGCATTTGCCATCTGAATGATTTCATCTCCTTCGGCAAGACAGAGGTCAGAACATTTCAGAAGTCCTGCAAGTTTTGCTTCGTTTACTTCCAGGTCACCACGGATAAGAACACAAACGTATGAAAGCGGATAGTATGTGAAGTTACCTTCTGTAACCTGTTTGAAGTTTTTGCCGCCGTTGGCATTTGAAAGATCCAGACCACAGTTGATTACGCGGTAGATCAGAGCTTTGATAAAGCGTTTAGAAGTTGTGCCGAAGAATTTTTCCATGTCTTCAATGCTGAATACATTTGGAGTTGCAACTTCTTCAACAGGAAGGTCAGTTTTTACCTGTGGATTTCCTGAGTCATCAGTTGGAACGTCTGGACGACATGCAGCTTTTTCTACGTTTGCAGCGTAACCACATTCGCAGAGCATAAGTGTATCGTCACCAACAGGAGATTCAATCATGAATTCTTCAGAACCTGAACCACCCATGTTTCCTGTGTCGGCTTTTACAGAAATTGTTTTA
>JAZLIM010000039.1:0-4475 GCA_045617385.1 Treponema sp. | reverse complement strand
ACCTGTTAAAAAAATATCGGGATACTGCAGGAAGTACCCCGATTGAAATTATTAAGAATTAGCTTCTGCTTTAGAATTTCAGTCTGAAAACGCTTTCCCCTTCAGCTTCAGAAGGCTGATACCAGAACATAAGGTATATGTTTTCCTGAACCTTTTTCGAAAGCTTTACGGTTCCTTTAATTGTTGTTTTCTGTCCTGTTCTGATGTTTTCTGCGCAGACTGTTCCTTCTGCAGATTTTTCATCAAGTTCAATTATTGCATCAACTGGTGAAATTTCTTCTGTTTCAGATGTTCTGTATTCAACAGCCTTAACCCGGATTTTTTTTATGTCATTGTTTGAAGTTGTTGTCCATGTGAAGTTTATGGTGTCTCCGGCTACAGGAAGGTTTCCTGCAAATTTATGGGTAACAGTAACCATGGTACGGAAACAGACCGGAGGAAGATTTGTAAGCTTGTGCCCGTATTTATCAAGCTCGTAAACCGTCTCAAAGGCGTGGATTCCGAATTTATCCGAAAGTGAAATGTGCCAGTTCATTGGTTTTGTGCGTTCCTTTCCACGGTGGATTTTGAGCCAAAGTATACGCATTTTGCGGTTGCTTTCGTCAGAAATGTCGAACTGAAACTGACCTGTCATAATCCACTGGACTATACGGTTTGGTTTTTCCCGGTTTTTGAATGCTATGAAAAGGATGAAAGTGAATATAAACGTTACGCCGATAGCATCCCTGGCTACTTCCGAGAAAGGATACAGAATAAGGGAGAGGGCACGTAAAAAGAGGACTGAAGCCGGAACAAAAATGCAGTACCCGAAAATGAAGACAGCGAGGAGACCACGGAGAACAAAACTGAATGTATAAGCCAGGTCTTCCGAAATAAGTGCCAGAAGTCCTTTCTGTGAAGGATCTTTTTCAGATGTTTTTTTCATATCCCGATTTTAACATGGAAAAAATTTTTTCTAAACTAAATTTTTGTAATACCGATATTCAAGGTATAGGGGAATATCAACTATGGAACAGAAAAGAACTTTATGGATTATTGCTGCAGCCGGTATGTTTTTGCTGGTAGTTTTGGGAGCAGCTTTTATTCTTTATTCACCTGCACAGAGAAGTGCTCCGTCTGTTATTGCACAGAATTACCAGACTCAGGTACCTGCTGCCGACAGAAACGGATCTGGATGGACAAACGTGCCTCCTGCATATAACGGAAACCTTCTTCCACCAGCTTATGATGGCGGAGAAGTTCGTGCAAAAGAACTGACAGTTATTTCTGACAATACAGTAGTATACGCAAAAGATTCTGCTGAAGGTACAACAATCGACCTGAATGCACTTAAAACTGCTGCAGAACAGAATGTTGTTCAGCCAAATCCTCAGAATATCAATATCACAGTAAACCTTCCTGAAGCAAAATACGAACAGGTTACTGTGGCACCTGCAGAAACAAGTGTTAAAGCACCTGTTGAAAACGTAAAACCTGCAGTGACTGCAAAACAGGTTCAGAAAGCTTCTGTTGCCAGAGCTCCGGCTCCTGCAAAACCACAGCCTGCACCAAAGGCTGAAACAAAAGTAGTAGAAAAGAAAATTGACCAGTACTGGGTTCAGGCAGCTGCCTATTCAAACAAGAAAACAGCAGAAACAGCCCGTTCTGTTCTGGACAACAACAAGATTCCTGCCGACATCTTCACTTATCAGGATGCTAAAGGAAAAGTATTCTACCGCGTTCGTGTAGGACCTTATACTACAAAAAGTGAAGCCGAATACTGGCGCACACGCATCGTAAAAATCGACGAATTTGCAAAAAGCGAAAGCTATGTAACAGCAAACTAGTCGAAAAAAATATTTTAATTGTTATTCCTTTTGGGCAGCATCCACCTGGGTGCTGCCTTTTTTTGTCAGAAAATTAAAAACAGGGCTATCAATAATGTATGAAAAAATACATGTTCTGTTTGTTTCTGGTAATGCTTTCATGGCGGGTTTTCCCCGAAAAAATCAATCTCTATGCATCCTATGGGGGAACTCTGAAACAAGAAGGGGAAAGTTTCCAGCCTGATTCTCCCGTTTGGGGGATAAAAACATCTTTTCTGAATCTGGGCGGTAACTTCTACTGTAAGGATGAATCATATTCCTATGGGGCTTATCTTCAGTTCCCCAAGATCATACCGGCAGTAATAAAAGCCGGAAGGCTTTCTGTTTCGGGAAGCCTTTCAAAGCTGAATAATCCGGAACTTTCATCTACCGTGTCTCCTTTTTCGGCATCAGTTTCGCAGGTAAAGGGCCTTGAAGCTTTTCTTACCGGCACTTCCGGAATCAGTAAATGTGACTCACTTTTTGCTTCCATAAAAACTAAGCCAGGAAAGCGAAAAGTGGAGACAGGGACTTCCGCCTTTTATTCCGAAGAAGGAAACGCTGCTTTCTCACTTTTTTCGGGATTCAGTCTTCCCCGGAAACAGAAACTGGATTTTCAGATAACAGCCGGGTCTTTTGTATACGGGGCTTCAAAGTCTTCATCCTGGTTTATGGAAGGGCCTCCTTTTCACGGTGGAAGGCATTTCTGCGCCTCTTTTCAGACCGGATATTCGTCTCCGTTTTACGATGCGGTTTTTACAGATTTTGTTTCTCAGAATCCTTTCGGAAAACCATTAACCTGCATCCGTTTTGAGAACAGACTGAAAAACCGGAACGGTGCCCTTGCGCTGTCTTTATTTTTGAATCCTGAAAGCGGATATTTTACCTCTTCGGAAAAGAAGACGGACAGTGAGATTCAGCTGAAACTGAACGGTTATGTTAGAAAGCGGGTGGGGAAATCATATCCGGTTTTCCTGAAACCAGGGGTCTCTTTGTTTTATGAAAAGGACTTTCAGACTGATGAATACCGGTTCAAGGCAGCAGCAGGGATTCAGTCATTAAGCCATAAGAACAGTGCGTTAGTGTCGGCCGACTATGACCTTTCAAAAATCCAGGTTCACCTGAAGAATACCTTCTTTTTCAGCTGGGGAGAACCTTCTATGGGAATAGTATTGGGGTATACTCCCGGCAAGGAAAAAACTTCCGAAAAGATAGATTTATCTCTGCCTCTTGGAAACAATCCCGGGCTTTCACTTACGGCTGGAGGAACTTTTTCCCAGGAGAAGGGAACAGGGGAAAGTGTTTCTTTTAGATTCGGAACTGTAATAAAATTTTCTATTAAAAATATAGCTTGTACAGGAAAGGTTTCTTTCCATATTGATTAAAGTACACAAAATTACTAAAATTAATCACTCATACTGAAAATATTTTATTTTAAGAGGTAATAATATGGCTTGGGATATTTCAAAAGTAAGAAATATCGGTATCAGTGCTCACATTGACTCAGGTAAAACTACTACTTCAGAACGTATCTTGTTCTACTGTAACAAGATTCATGCTATCCATGAAGTTCGTGGTAAAGATGGTGTTGGTGCTGTTATGGACAACATGGAACTGGAACGTGAACGTGGTATCACAATCCAGTCTGCTGCAACACAGGTTAACTGGAAAGACTACACTATCAACCTTATCGACACACCGGGTCACGTTGACTTTACTGTAGAAGTTGAACGCTCACTCCGCGTTCTTGACGGCGCTATCATGATTCTTTGTGCCGTAGCCGGTGTTCAGTCACAGTCTATTACTGTTGACCGCCAGCTGAAACGTTATCATGTACCTCGTGTTGCATTTGTAAACAAATGTGACCGTCAGGGTGCTAACCCAATCCGCGTTTGCGGACAGCTCCGTGAAAAACTCGGTCTTAACGCTCACATGATGGAACTTCCAATCGGTCTTGAAGACAAACTTGAAGGTGTTATTGACCTGGTTTCAATGAAAGCAATCTACTTCGACGGACCAAACGGTGAAGATCTTCGTTACGCAGAAATTCCTGCAAACCTTCTGGAAGATGCAAAAACTTACCGTCAGGAAATGATCGAAGAAGCAACAAACTTCGACGATGCTCTCATGGAAAAAGTTCTTGAAGGTGGAGAACCAACAGAAGACGAAATCAAAGCAGCTATCCGTAAGGGTACAATTGTTGAACAGTTCGTTGGTGTTTACCTCGGATCTGCTCACGTAAACAAAGGTATTCAGCCTCTCCTGGACGCTGTAAGAGACTACCTCCCGGCTCCAAACGAAGTAAAGAACGTTGCTCTTGACCTGGACAACAACGAAGCTGAAGTTGAACTTGAATCAGTTGACAACAAACCATGTGTTGCACTTGGTTTCAAACTTGATGACGGTCAGTACGGACAGCTTACATATACTCGTGTTTACCAGGGAAAAATCAAGAAGGGTGAAGAACTCTACAATACTCGTAACAAGAAACGCTTCAAGGTTGGACGTCTTGTTCGTATGAACTCTGCTCAGATGGAAGATATCAACGAAGGTTGTGCAGGTGATATCGTTGCTCTGTTCGGTGTTGACTGTGCATCTGGTGATACATTCGTTAATGGCGACATCAACTAC
>JAZLIM010000038.1:0-2077 GCA_045617385.1 Treponema sp. | reverse complement strand
AAGGAGAGAGAATGAAAGCTATTATTACAGACCTGGACAGAACTTTACTGAAGACTGATAAATCTGTTTCAGAGAAAACAATTTCGGTGCTGAAGAAAGCCCAGGGAAAAGGCATCAAGGTGATGTTCGCAACGGCACGTCCGAGACGAGCAATCACTCATTATGAAGAACTGCTGCACCCGGATTCAGTATCCACTTTAAATGGTGCCCGCACTTTTATAAACGAATCTTCCATTGATTACAGCATTCCTTATGATTCAGTCAGGGAAATGCTTAAGTGCTTCCTGCAGATTCCGGGCTGCGTAATCTCGATGGAAACTTCAAAAGGAATCTATGCGAACGTTGATATTCCTGAATGGGCTCCTGTTGTAACAGACTGTTTCCCCGAGATTCCTGAAGGCTGCGGTTCTGTTTTCAAGATTCTTGTAAGTAACGAAAACGTCAATCTGAATGAGCACATAAACTCCATCGTTACTGATGATTCGTATTTTACAGTTGCTGTAGGAACTCTTTTTCAGATTATGAGCAGGACTGCCACAAAACTGAACGGCGTTAAGGCGATGCTTGAAGCTTCTGGAATTGCCCCCGAAGAGGCCGTTTATTTTGGTGACGATAACGATGATATTGAATCTTTGAAGTGGTGCGGAAAAGGAGTTGCCGTAAAGAATGCAATTCCGGAAGCCATTTCCGCAGCAGATGAGGTAACCGCTTCTAATGATGAAGACGGTGTTGCCTCATGGATTGAAAACAGATTGAATTCTCTATAAATCTGCTCCGCCTTTTAATGGATTCAGTTTTCCGCTTATTGTTTTTACTACCAGCTTAAACATAGCGCAGCGGCTTAAAGACTCACGGCTCCATGGAAAATTTCGTGCCTCTTCCCAGCGTGAGAGTACTTTTTCCTGCATGATTTTTTCCTTGTCTGCGTCGGGAATTTCTTCAACCTCTGCGGTTCCCATTACACATTCGTAGCGGGTTGTAATGTCGTGGCAGTCGTATAAATAATCGATTTTCAGCTGAGTATCCATTTCAAAGGAGCACTTTGGATTTTTCTTGAGGAGTTCATATTTGCGGCCGGCCATTGCACCGTGAATGTAAAAACAGATCTGGCCGGTAGTTTCATCTGCTTCATAGGAAAAATTTACCGGAACAATGTAAGGGAAGTCTTTGTCGGCTTCATCAAAAAGCCCAAGCCGGATAACCTCGCAGTGATCAATCATTTCTACAAGTTTTTTGAAATCTGTAATTTCTCTGTCTTTTCTTCGCATAGTAATACCTGAAAATTAAAAAACTGCTGGCCGCCTCGTGTTGCGAACCAGTTTTAACATATAATTTACGGATATCCGCAGCGGAAATCAACTGCAGAAGTTTTTTTTCAAGGGGAAAACTCGGAAAGATTGGTGGAGATATAATTATGGAATCAAACTGAAAGCTCTCTTTTTTTGTGCTATAATAAGAGTATTAAAAAAAGGAGAGTTCAAAATGGCTAAAGCAAAAAAAACTGTTAGCTTTGAAGATGCACTTTGGGGTGCTTGTGATAAACTTCGTGGAACTGTTGAACCTGCAGAGTACAAGCATGTTGTTTTGAGCCTTATCTTCTTAAAATTCGTAAACGATAAATTTAAAGCCCGCCGTGCAGAACTTGTGGCTGAAGGTAAGGAAAAATACCTTGATATGCAGCCATTTTATACTCAGAAAAATGTATTCTTTTTGCCACCAGAAAGCCGCTGGTCTTATATCATTCAGAATGCAAAACAGAATGACATTGCCCTTAAAATTGATACAGCATTAAATACAATTGAAAAGCAAAATCCTTCGCTTAAAGGAGCTTTGCCGGACAACTATTATTCCCGTCTTGGAATTGATGTTTCAAAACTTGCCGCACTTCTTGATGAAATCAACAATATTCAGACAAATGCAGATAAAGAAAACGACATTATGGGTCGTGTTTATGAATACTTTCTTACAAAGTTTGCCCTTCAGGAAGGTAAAGGTAAGGGAGAATTCTATACTCCAAAATCGGTTGTAAATTTGATTGCCGAAATGATTGAGCCATACAAAGGAAAAATATATGACC
>JAZLIM010000037.1:0-11253 GCA_045617385.1 Treponema sp. | reverse complement strand
GTTTTCTGCCGTTGCTGGGACCCGCTGGTTCTACTCTTGTTCATTTCTGACGGAAGAGGGGTCTGTCTCCTCTGGCGGGATGTGAAGGGGTCTGCCCCCTCTGGTATTACTGGAATCGGAGGGGGAGTTCCATGCGGTGGGATTCGAGCAAGGTTTTGTCCCTGAGAATTGTTTCTGCGGGGCCGTCGGCAGCAATGCGGCCTTCGGAAAGCAGAATGACTCGTGAACAGGTGTCCAGAATCATGTCCAGATCATGAGAGGTAATGATTTTTGTCCGTGAAAGTGAGTTCACGGTATTAATCACCAGGCGGCGGTTGTATGGGTCCAGGGTAGAAGTTGGTTCATCCATAAGGAGAACCTTCGGTTCCATGGCCAGAACGGTAGCTATTGCCGCCATCCGTTTTTCACCGCCGGAAAGCTTGTGGTTGTGACGGTTTTTCAGACCGGATATGTTCAGTCCTTCAAGAACGGAAATGGCTTTTTTTTCAGCCTCGTCCTTACGCATGCCGTAATTCACAAGTCCGAAAGTCATGTCTTCTATAACGGTAGGCATGAACATCTGGTTGTCGGAGTTCTGAAAAACAAAGCCAAGGGTTTTTCTGATGAACTTCAGGTTTTCTTCAGAAACTTCTTTCCCGTCTACAGTGATCCGGCCCTCGGCTTTGAGAAGTCCCAGAAGGCATTTCATGAGAGTTGATTTCCCGGCACCATTGGCACCAATCAGTCCTACAGATTCACCTTCGTTTATAGAAAAGCTGATTCCGCTCAGAATCGGGCTTGATTTTTCATACGCAAAAGAAACATCACAAAACGATATCATAGATCAGGGCTCCTGAAAGATGTGTAAATACGGTACCGATTATTTCGGGGATATTGAAAAATCTGAAAGCCAGGATAAGTCCTGTTACAGTCAGAAAGTATGTCCAGTTTTTAAGGGCAGAGTGTTTACCGTGGCTGCAGGCGTAAAAATAATTTCCGTTGTAACCGCGGAGAATCATGGCCTGATAAAGTTCATCGGCACGGTCAAAACTTCTGAGAAAAAGCTGCCCAAGAAATGAACCCCATGCGGAATAATGAAGACCTTTCTGGCCTGGAGCTCTCAGGTGATAGGCTTCCAGCATAACGGAAACTTCTTCTTTCATTACAAAGATGTAACGCCAGGTCAAAAGGAAAACAGTTACAAGCAGTTTGGGAACTTTGATCCGCCGAAGGGTTCCGCAAAGTTCATCAATCTTTGTAGTTTCTGCAAAAACGTAGGAAGCTGAAACACAAAGAATTCCTTTCAGAAACAAAGTAAGCAGGGAAATGATTCCGCCGCGAATTACAAGAAGCCCTGCAATATCAAAAGGAGTTTTGTCCAGAAAAGGATTCAGGATTCCTGTCATAAGAATCAGGGGCAGAACGAATCCGGTTGTCTTGAAACATTTCCGGAGTGTAAGTCCTGAAATCTGAAACATTATGACAGGATACAGAAAGAAAGGGATAAGCCCTGTAATGTCGTATTTTGGAAACGAGACTGTTGTGAAAATAAAGACGGCAGTAACTGCAAGTTTCGGAAGAGGGCTAAAGTTTTTCATCAGGCGGCTGTTTTTTCCTTCTTTTTGAACACCTTAAGCAGGAGAGAAACAGCTACTGCAAAGGCTGCAACAATCAAAGAACCTACAATACCTGCAAGTGATGTACCTGCGGCAGATTCGCTTTCAGGAAGGTTGTAGTCAGGAAGGAATGATGTGCGCTCCTGAACGGCTGATGCTCTGTCTGCTGCGTCTGAAGAATAACCGAAGTTGTCTTCATCAAGAGCCAGGTTTTCTGCATAGCCTTCTTCTGCGTTTCCGAAAAGTGACCATTCAAGTCCGTCGGGATGAGAACTTGCCAGAAGAGAAAATCCGCCTGCTGTAACAAGGGCTGTTACTGCCAGGACAATAAGGGTTGCGCGGAGTGAAAGTTTTCCTTTGCGTTCACCTTCAGTTTCATTCTGTGGAAGAGAAAGAGATTCCGGTCTTGCTTCGTAAATGAAAACCAGAACTGCAGCGGTAATAACACCTTCAATCAGACCGATTGCCAGATGAATTGGCTGCATGAGGCCGCAGAATGTTCCGAAAGGAATGTCTGTGATTCCAGAAAGACTTGTTTCAAGAACAACAGAGAAGGCGCCGCACTGAAGTGTAACGACACAGCCGAGAATTGAAGCGAGAATGATTTTTACACGTCCGGGCTTTTTCATAAGCGGACGCCAGAAAGCAAAGTAGCCAAGGAAGCAGCCGTAGAATGCCATGTTCCAGCAGTTTGCTCCAAGTGCCAGAAGGCCGCCGTCTGCAAAGAAAAGTCCCTGGATTGCAAGAATAATCATCATGGAAATGAAGCCTGCAAAAGGACCGAGAATGGCCGAAAGAAGGAAGCCGCCGCAAAGGTGCCCTGAACTTCCCGTTCCCGGAATGGTGTAGTTTATCATCTGCCCTGCAAAAACAAGAGCAGCACAGACTGCCATCATCGGGATTTTGTGTGAATCATTTTCTTTTTTGATTTTGTAAACTGAAACTCCGGCTGTAACAGCGGTAGCTCCATACATTACTCCGGCTACAGCTGGTGCCAGAAGTGCGTCTGCCATGTGCATGGTGAAGTCTCCTAATTTTGGGAATGTAATTTTTTTGTGGTGACTTCTGCCAGCCGGTTATCAGTTCATCTGATAGGTTCTTTGAAAGACCATTTTAAATGGATTTTTTTAGGGTGTCAATTTTCTCAACAGCTGCTTCAATAAGTTTTGCCGTAGGCTGCTTTTCAACTCCCACGATAAAGTTTGAACAGATGTTCATTGGAAGAAGAACTCTTTCCGCATTGCTCTGTGCTACAGCAAGAGCAATATTCGGTGTGATTTCACCAAACAATGAATCTGCAATAACGATTCCAATTGGACCTGAAATTACGTCCGCTTTGCGGCAGCCTACAATTACGGCGTTCTCGCCGGTTGCACCGTGATCAGCACCTGCCTTCAGCATTGCCTGGGTAGCGATTGTGTTTGTGCCTACGGCAGTAATTTCGGCTTCGGGCATTTTCTGTTTGAGTCCTGCAACAAGCTGGGCTCCCATGCCGCCACCCTGACCGTCAATAATCAGAATATTCATTTACTTTGCGCTCCGGATTTTTTCTTCCACTTCCTGGAGACTCATGCCGGTTTCCCGGGCAATGCGTGCCAGGTCTTCGTATTCCAGTTTGCTTCGTTCCACACCGTATCCTTTTGCTTTTTTGTTGCGAACCGGTCCCCACTGTGTTTCGAGAGTTTCAATTTCCCGGTCCATAATGTAACGGTCAAGCTTTGACTGTCGGATTCCGTTTGTGGTTGTATGAAGGAAAACTGTGTGGAGGATTTTTTCTTTGTCTGCTTCTTT
Source organism: Treponema sp. (assembly GCA_045617385.1). GTDB lineage: Bacteria > Spirochaetota > Spirochaetia > Treponematales > Treponemataceae > Treponema_D. Next base: position 7,867 of record JAZLIM010000037.1, on the reverse strand, counting down.
ACAGAGAAGACGCATGAGAGTTCCAGGACGCTGTTTTTTCATTCCTACAGGAACTGTGTAAACATCAAGGGCTCCTGCTTCAAAAAGCCGGTCCATTGCAAAACCGATTTTTTCGGCAGTCATATCGTCCAGATTGAAACTCAGCTCAAGAACATCGTCTTTTTTGTCTTCTGATTCGCCAAGAATTGCACGAACACAGTTTGCACGTTCAAAATCTTTCTTACCCATTCCGTAGCCGATACGGTCAATAATCATGAGAGGCATTTCACGGAATTCAGAAACGAAGTATTTAAGAAGGGCAGCGCCTGTTGGTGTACAGAGTTCTCCGTTGACCTGACCGCCGTAAACAGGAATTCCTTTAAGGATGTTTGCAGTAGCAGGGGCCGGAACCGGAAGAATTCCGTGTGCGCATTTTACAGTTCCGCTTCCAACATGCACAGGGCTTGCAATTACTTTTTCAGCACCGATAGTTTCCATAAGGAGACAGACGGCTGTAACATCTGCCACGGCATCTTTTGAACCAACTTCGTGGAAGTGGATGTCGGTGACCGGTTTGCCGTGTACCTGGCTTTCGGCCTTGGCGATGATGCCGTAAACATCCATAACGGACTTTTTTACGGCATCAGACAGCTTCAGGTGGTCGCACACAATGTGGCGGATTCCTTCCATGGAATTGTGTTCGTGATGGTGGTGGTGTTCCCCTTCATGGTGTTCGTGATGATGCTCTTCTTCGTGGTGATGTTCATGCCCGTGGGAATGTTCATGGTGATGATGTTCATGTTCGTGAGAATGATCGTGATGATGTTCATGCATATGCTCATCTTCTTCGTGGCCGTGAACAAGAACACTCATGTGGCTTCCAGTTATTCCGCACTTTTCAGATTTTTCAAGTTTATATTCGATTCCTTCAAGTCCCAGGGAATTCAACTCAGCCACAAATGCTTCCTTGTCATCCAGAAGCTCAAGCAGGGCGGCGGTAAGCATGTCTCCTGCAGCACCCATAGAACAGTCTAAGTAAAGTGTCTTCATGTATTTCCTCTTCTAAATGTGATTTATACGGCTTGCCAGGAAACCTGCACCGAATCCGTTATCAATATTAACAACCGAAATGCCGCTGGCACATGAGTTCAGCATGGAAAGCAGAGCGCTGAGGCCCTGGAAGTTTGCACCGTATCCCACGCTGGTAGGCACCGCAATAACAGGGCAGTCAGCAAGCCCGCCGATAACACTGGCCAGGGCTCCCTCCATTCCTGCAATGGCAACAATGACGCGGGCACTCATGATTTCGTCCAGATGGGAAAGAAGGCGGTGGAGGCCTGCAACACCAACATCGTAGAGACGGGTTACTTCGTTACCGAAGGCCTCACAGGTAAGAGCGGCTTCTTCGGCAACAGGAATATCACTTGTTCCGCCGGTTGCTATTACGATTTTTCCTTTTCCGTTCTTTTCAGGAAATTTTCCTGCAATACCGATACGTGCGTTTTCAAAATAGGTCAGATTCAGTTCGGAAACTTTTGAAACTTCTGCCGCTTTTTCCGGGTCCATTCTGGTAATCAGAATTGTTTCCTGACCGTTTGCTTTCATTGCCTTGCAGATTCCGATGATCTGTTCCGCAGTTTTTCCGGCTCCATAAATGACTTCTGCAGCTCCCTGACGGACATTTCTGTGAAGATCAATTTTAGCGTAATCCAGGTCTTCAAACGGAGCCTTCTTTATGGAAAGCATTGCATCATCAACAGAGATTTCGCCGTTCTTTACTTTCTGAAGAATTTCTCTGATGTCTTCCATTTATCTTGTCACCTCCCGGTCAAGGAATATTTCGTTGTAATATGGTTTCAGCTTTTCAATAAGTTCATTTTCCCGTTTCAGGAAAACAGGAACCTGATCTTTTTTCAGCTGGATTTTTCCGGTTCCTTTTTCATTTCTGATTCTGAAATCAGTGAAGCCTTCGTCAAACAGAATGCCTTCCGCTTTTTCAGTTGCTTCCAGGTTTTCTTTTGTAATCAGCTCGCCGGTTTTTATTCTGGTTGCCAGACAGGCGTAGGCAGGCTTATTCCAGGTGAAAAGGCCTGCTTCTTTTGAGCGGGCTCTGATCTCCTCTTTAGTGAGGCCTGCGTCCCGGAGAGGTGAAGCGACTTTCATTTCCTGAAGCGCTGTGAATCCCGGTCTGTCGGAAATATCATCCGACGCATTCGTTCCGTCAAGCACAATACTGCATCCTGCCGCTTCTGCTGCTTCAAGAATTTTTCCAAAAATTGCCCGCTTGCAGTAGTAGCAGCGGTTTCCCGGATTTGAGCACACAACAGAATTTTCCAGAACCGAAAGCCTGATTATCTGAAGATCCGCATTCAGGCTGCCGGCAAGGCGCATGGCATCATCAAATTCAAACTGCGGCTGGAATTCGCTTTTTACATAAAAGGCTGTAATTTGGGCGCCGCTTTTGATTCCTTCATATAAAAGATACGATGAATCTACGCCTCCCGAAAAAGCAAGGGCAATTTTTGTATTCTGTAATCTGCAGTTTTCAAAAAAATCCTGAAGCGTCATTTACAGTTCCACCTCGATTTTTATGATTCCGCTGGCGTATGGTGCCACCTGATACGGATTGAAAAATACTGTGAGGGTTCTTCCGTCAAAGGTAAATGCCCGGTAGTTTTCTGTTTCAGGTTCCGTTCCTTCCTGAATCCACTGGATGTCGGAAATCTGTTCCTTATCCATAAGGGTGAGAAGTTCGTCGTAACAGAGGCGGGAAATTTTATCCAGAGAAAGACCTGTAGCTTTCATGATGTTTACGATTCTGTCTTCACTTTTCATGTAAGTGAGGGTTTTCTTGCACGGATACCCGTGGGCGCCGCCTGTATATGTGTAGTCATGAAAAACAATACTGATGAAGTTTTCTGACTCAACGACCGATTCCAGAGTAGTAAGGGATTCGTAAGGCGGAAAAGAAGTGTCGCCAAAGGCAGTTTTCCGTTCTTCGGCTTCCAGTTTCCAGTCTTCTTTTGTATCACGGCTGGTCTTTTTTACAGGATTCACAATCTGTTCTTTTATGGCTTCGTTCAGAACTTCGTTTTCTGAAAAAAGAGGATATTCAGTTTTGTAGGTGAAATGCTCTGCCTTTTCGGTTTCAGTAATGGTCTGATAGTCGGAAAGGGAAATTGAAAGGTCATTTCTGGTAGAAACACAGGAAATAAGGATAAATCCTGCAAGTAAAAGCGGTAAAACTGAAAGATGTTTGTTCATAAAAATATGTTAATTCCCCTAAGTTTAATTTTCAAGTAAGAAAATAATCTGATAGCAGATTTTTATAAGTGAGATAAAATGAACTTATGATTAAAGAAACAGAAATTGCGCAGGGTAAGGTCCGCGGGATTGCGGCCGCAGACCCGAGAATCATTTCATATAAAGGTATTCCTTATGCTGAGCCGCCTGTAGGAAAGCTCCGCTGGAGAGCTCCGCAGCCTCACCACGGCTGGGAAGGGGTGCGTGACTGTTTTCAGTTCTCGCCAATTCCATGCCAGACAAAACCTCAGCCGGGCATCTCGAACATTTACGATCTGGAATGGAACGTGGACAAAACAATTCCAATGGATGAAGACTGTCTCACGCTGAACGTATGGACTCCGGCAAAAGATAAAAACGAAAAACTCCCAGTTTATTTCTGGATTTACGGCGGCGCCCTTCAGTGGGGAAACAGTGCCGAAATGGAATTCGACGGGGAACGCATTGCCCGCCGCGGAATTGTTGTTGTCACAATCAACTACCGCCTGAACGTTTTCGGGTTCTTTGCTTCAACAGAAAAAGATGCTGACGGAAACAGTGTTGAGCGGAATATCGGGAACCGTGACCAGGCTTTCGCACTGAAATGGGTTTACGAAAATATTGCAGCTTTCGGCGGAGACCCGGAACATATCGTAATCGGCGGGCAGAGTGCCGGAGGCGGTAGCGTTCTTTCCCAGCTGAATTATCCTGAAAACAAAAAATACATTAAGGGTGCTGTAGTTGAAAGCGGATATTTCAAGGATCCGTACATGGATCACTTTAATTTTCCGGTTGATATGGCAGAAAAACAGAGTGAAGAATTTTTGAAGCATCTTGGCGTGAATAATATTGATGAAGCCAAAGCTTTGTCTTGGGAACAGGTACGTGACGGTAACGACAGCTTCCAGAAAATGTGGTTCGGTCTTACAGGAAATGACTTCACACGGGTTGGAGTGGAAAAAGGAATTCATGAAAAAACATTTATAGATGTTCCTATGCTTCATGGCTGGACGAACAATGAATTCTTTGGTGCTCTGCAAGCTTCTTCAAAAGAAGAATTTGAAGCTAAAGCGCGGGAAGTTTACGGACCGGATGCAGACCGTTTCCTGGAACTGATGAAAGTTCCGGGCGGAGCCGGAATGTGCAAGGATGATCCGGATAACAGCAAATTCAATTCGGTTGAGCTTGGGAACATTTCGTTTACAAGACTTCGTAAAGCAGCAGGCATGAAAAGCAAAAGCTGGATGTATGAGTTTGGACCTTACATGCCGGGTGGCGATGAACCAGGAGCTTTCCATTCAAGTGACCTCTGGTTCTTCTTTGAGACTTTAGCAAAGTGCTGGCGTCCTTTTGACGGAAAGTATTACGACCTTTCCCGCAAAATGTGCAACTACCTTTGCAACTTCATAAAGACTCTGGACCCTAACGGTAAAGACACAGATCCTGAAGGAAGGAATCTTCCTGAATGGAAAAATTACACAGATGAAACTCCTTGCATCATGAACTTTAAAACTCAGCCGGAAAGCGAGATCCGGGTTCCTGACGAAAAGATGGAATTCTATCTGGACTGGGCAGCCTCCTCTGCAGAGTAATACAAAATCTTAGAAAACGGGTCCCAGCAACGGGAATATTTGCCAGCAGTGGCGTAGGTCCTCACTTCGTTGCGGGACGCCACTGTGGCAATATTCCCTGCGTCCCGTTTTCTAGGAATCTGTCATAATTTGCAGAGGATACAGCCCCCTCCTCTCCAAAAGTTGCAGTTAGTATTCCCGTTGCTGGGACCCGCATTTTGAAATTCAGACATTTCCCCGCGTTCATTTTTCAAGCTGAATATTTCTTAACAGTGTTTTTCATGGTACTATAGAAAGGATGAACAAAAGTGTGGACTTGAAGAAGCTTTCTTTTTTTGCGGCATTGTGCTTTTTTCTTTCTGTAGTTGAGACTGCAATTCCAAAGCCTGTACCGTTTTTCCGCCTGGGCCTTGCAAATCTTCCTGTAATGCTCAGCTTTGCTTATATGAGCCGGAAAGAAAGTTCACTTCTGATTTTTCTGAAAGTTCTGCTTCAGGCGATTGTAAGCGGAACTTTGTTTTCATACATTTTTCTTTTCTCTCTGGCAGGAAGCCTTGCTTCCGGATTCGGCATGATGGCCGTTCATTCAGTATTTGAAAAAAATCTTGAACGGGGAAGAAAACCTGTAAGCTGGATTGGAATCAGTATGTGCGGCGGACTTCTGAATAACGCTGCCCAGCTTGTGTGTGCATACTTTGTTATGTTCGGAGACAGTGTGCGTTACATTGCGCCGCTGCTTCTGACAATCAGTTTTGCAACAAGTTTATTGCTTGGTGTGTTCGGAAATATTTTTGAAAGCAATTCTGAATGGCTCAGGGTTTTAAAATCCGGCGAAGCCGAAGGCTGTGAAAAAGCGGAAACTGCGCCCCGGGGTGAAGGCCCTGCTGCAAGCAGTTCCGAGGTTGAAGAAACTGGGCTAGGTTCAGTTTCTTCAACTGAAGGAATGAGCGTGAGCGAAGGCCGCAACACCGGATGGGCGCCCATATTATTTTTAATCCTGGCACTTTGCGGAATCATCGCCGTTTCGTTCACCAGAAATCTTTTTGTGGTTTACGGACTTCTGGTGATTTTTGCCGTCATGGTTTTTGTAAAGAAAAAGAGAGTGCGCCTCCTTCCAAGCGTCATCATAATTTTGAGCGTTACGGTTTTGAGCCTTCTTACTCCTTACGGAAAAATCCTTTTCACTTTTGGAAAATGGAACATAACTTCGGGCGCCCTGGAAGCGGGACTTTTACGAAGCGGAAAACTCTGCGCCATGGTTTTCATGAGCCAGAGCGCCGTAGACAAAAACATGAAGCTGCCCGGGCGGTTCGGCGCTTTTATGGAACGGGTGTTCGGAACTGTGTCACAGCTGACGGAAGAAAAAATCGTTCTGGAAAAAGGAAAGAAGCTGGCATCAATTGTTCCGGCATTGGACAAAAAACTTCTGGAGGTCTGGGCAAAATGAGAAAAGTGATTTCGGGAATTCTTGCGGCTTTAAGTTTTACGTTAGTTTCCTGCAGTGCAAAAAAAGTTCCGGCTCAGTCATTTATCTGCATGGACACTGTGTGCTCGGTAAACCTTTATGATGACGGAACAGAAAAAATCTACAAGGAAATTGCAGACCGGCTTTTGAAAATAGAAAAAACTTTCAGCGCAACAGATTCTGAATCGTTCACATATAAACTGAACGGAATGGGCTCGGTAAAAACTGATGCTCCTGAGTTTGCTGATTTCTATTCGCTTTATTTTCCTTCATGGATTGTTTCAAGTCTGTCTGACGGGGCTTTTGATATTTCGGTAAACCCTTTGATTCAGCTTTGGGATATAAAATCGGAGAACCCGAAAGTTCCTGCCCAGGGTGATATTGAAAAGGCTCTTACAAAAGTAAACTGGAAAAATCTTCCTGAATGCAGGGAGGAAGACGGCGAGTCCGTTCCTGAAAGTTTTTCTTTCGGGCAGGAAGGCATGAGCATCAATTTTGGCGCAGTTGCAAAAGGTTATGCCGCTGACTGCATCTGTGCGATTCTGCGCCGGAATAATGTTCGGAAAGCCATCATCGATCTTGGCGGAAATATTTACTGCTTCGGCGAAAAGGAAAACGGAAAGCCGTGGACTGTTGGAATCAAGAATCCGGAAAATCCTGGGGGAAGCCCGCTTCTGAAACTTGCTACGGAACCAACTTCTGTTGTAACGAGCGGAACTTATGAACGGTTCTTTGAAGAGGACGGGAAAAAATATCATCACATTATGAATCCGAAAACAGGATTTCCTGTTGATAACGGTCTTGCTTCGGTTACGATTATCTGTCCTTCAAGTCTTGCAGCCGATACTTACAGTACAACTTTCTTTGTGCTTGGTCAGGAAGAAGCTTTGCGCCGTCTTTCAGATTTTGAAAAAGTTTTCGCTGCTAATCTTGAAGCGGTGTTTGTCTACAATGACGGAAGCGTTTCTGCAACTCCGGGTCTCAAAGGAAAACTTGATTTTTACGGTGATGCTGATGGACGCAAAATCAACTTTATTCAGAATGTGGAACATTTTGATTTGACGGCAGCTGTCGGCGGGGGACAGGTTTGAAAACACACATACGGTTTTTTGATGTAATTTTTCTTCTCGTTTTTGCAGCCTGTGTTGCCGGTTCCTTTGCTTTTGCCGGCAGAAAAAAATCGGCAGGAGCGGACCTTGTGGTAAAAACTCCTGAAGGCCGTTTTCTTTATCCTTTGAACAGAAATGCTGAGCTTGATTTTGAAGGCATAATTGGCCACACAAAAGTAACGATTAAAGACGGGCAGGCCTGGGTAACGGATTCTGCCTGTGACAATAAAAACTGCATCTTCATGGGAAAGCTTTCCCGCCCCGGCGACTTTGCCGCCTGCCTTCCTAACGCCGTCATACTTACAGTGGAAGGCCCGGATGAAGAGTTTGATGCTATTGTTGAATAAGAAACGCCATTCCTTTTGCAGTTCGTTCCAGAGCGGCGGCGAAATGATTTCCGGGATTCATCTCAAATAAAACTGAATCGTATTTTCCGCTTTCGTTAAGTTTCTGGCAGTATT